>CAZKGP010000305.1:0-3208 GCA_964552225.1 uncultured Acetatifactor sp. | reverse complement strand
CCATACATTTCATCAATGCTAGGGTTCCAGTCCTTGCCACTTCAACAATACTAATAGATTGAAGCATTGTTAGCATTGTCTTGCTTTTCTCTGGAATATCACATATTTGAATAATCATATAATGCTTAGACATATCTACTATATCCGCTTTCATCATATCACAAATTTCTAAGATATCTCGTCTATTGTTTTTATTATATTTTACTTTAATTAGCATAAGTTCACGACTGATGCTTTGTGATTCTTTAAAGGTTTTTACTTTAATAACATCTAACTTTTTATTGAGTTGCTTTTCTATTTGTTCGATGGTACGTTCATCGCCACTGCTAACAATTGTCATATTAGAAACAGAAGGATCATCTGTCTCCCCTACAGTAAGACTATCTATATTAAAGCATCTTCTTGAAAACAAACCAGCTACTTTACAGAGGACACCAGCATGGTTCTCTACTAATACGGAATAAATTCTTTTATGATTCATCTACTGTCCTCCTTACCCTACAAGATCCATTGGATCTATCAAACATTCCATTAAGATGGATTCGTCTTTTTCTAAGAAACGATTGATAACATCCTCTACATGTTCCATATTCGTAACTCTTAAAAATGGCATACCATAAGCTGCTGCAATATTTTCTAAGTCTGGACTTCCAGACAAGTCAATAACGGAATACTTATCCTTATAAGTATAATGCTGATATTCACGAACCATACCTAATACATTGTTTTTAAGTACGATAATCTTAACTGGAATATTATGTTGACGCATCGTTGCTAATTCCATCATTGACATTTGGAAGGAACCATCACCACACACTGCTATAACTTGTCTGTTTGGATCTGCTGCTTTAGCACCCATTGCTGCGGGAATAGAATATCCCATAGTTCCCATACCACCAGAGGTTAAGAACAAACCATCCTTTACAATATGATGAGCACAAGACCAAATTTGATTTTGTCCTACATCGGCAACATATACACCATTATCCTGCATTTTAATAGAAAGCTGACGTATAAATTCAGCAGGATCAACATAGTCTGGATTGGGATTACGTTTACGCCCCATGGTTGCTTTATATTCATTTAGTGTATGAATCCATTCTTCATGCTCACACTGAAACTCTTCTTTATTAAAATCCTCAAAAATAAATTTTGCATCTCCAACTAATGGAATTGCAGCTCCAGCATTTTTACCAATTTCTGCTGGATCTACATCTATATGTACTAATACCTTATTTTGAGTAATTAAGTCTGGGTGACTTACTGCACGATCAGCCACTCTTGCTCCAACCATAATCAATAAATCAGATTCATTCACTGCTCGATTAGCATAACGTTGACCATTATTCCCCACCATACCAAAATATAGGGGATGTTGGGTTGGTAGAACGCCAATGCCCATCATGGTAGATATCACAGGTATTTTATGTTTCTCTGCAAACTCTCTTACTTCCTTCTGTGCCTGACAAAGAAGAACTCCGCCACCAACACATATAATAGGACGTTTTGCCTTTTCAAGTTCTTTCATTACTTTGTGAATCTGTACTACATGACCTTTTATGGTTGGCTTATAAGTACGCATATTCACTTCTGCAGGATATTTGAATTTACTAATCTGTGCATTTTGAATATCTATTGGAATATCAATTAAAACAGGTCCTTTTCTTCCAGTATTTGCAATATAGAAAGCCTCTTTAAATATTCTAGGAATATCATTTACGTTTTTTACTAAATAACTATATTTTACAAAGGATTCTACTGCACCTGTAATATCAGCCTCTTGAAAAACATCACTGCCTAATAATTCACTATGTACTTGACCGGTGATACATACTAAGGGAATACTATCTGCAAAAGCAGTGGCAATTCCTGTAATCACATTTGTTGCACCTGGTCCAGACGTTACAGCGCATACTCCTGGTTTGCCTGTAATACGTGCCATTCCGCTTGCCGCATGAGCTGCGTTTTGTTCCGTACGTATTAATATACTGCGAATATCCGAATCTAATATACTGTTATAAAAAGGACAAATGGCAACTCCTGGATAGCCAAAGACGGTATCTACACCCTCCGCTTCCAGGCATTTTATTATAGCATCTGCACCAATCATACAAAGTCCTCCTATCAATTTTGGGAATAATATTTCTATACTACCACAACAATCTATCTAATTACAATCTTTTATATTCATTTAGTTAACAAACATCAAGTGGGATATTAATTTACAAACATTAATATGCCATCATATGAATTAATCGTTTGGCTAATTTTACTGCGTCTGCAGCATCTTTAGAATACCCGTCAGCCCCAATTTCATCGGCGTAGTCTTGAGTAATAACTGCACCACCAATCATTACTTTGGCAGTTACACCTTCCTCTTTCACATAATCTACCACATCACGCATACGTTGCATTGTAGTTGTCATTAATGCTGATAATGCGATTATCTGTGCGTTGTACTCTTTTGCAGCTTTAATAATTGCTTCTTTTGGCACATCTTTTCCTAAGTCAATTACTTTAAATCCGTAATTCTTTAGCATTAATGATACTAAATTTTTACCAATATCATGGATATCGCCTTCTACCGTTGCAATAATTACTACAGGCATATCTTCACTATTTGCATCACTTAATAGAAGTGGCTCTAAAATTTCAATGGCATTTTTCATTGCCTCTGCACTTGCAATAAGTTGTGGTAAAAAATATTTACCTTTTTCAAAATAGTCACCTACTAAATTAATTGCTGGCAATAAAATATTGTTTAGCAAATGAGAAGGTTCTTCGCCCTCTGCTAAAGCTTTTTTTGTAATCTCTACTATACCTTTACGATTTCCTTTTAAAACAGCATTTTTAAGTTCTTCACTAATAGCATTTAATTTATTCTCATCTACTACAGTCGTCTGCTCCTTCGTCATGGTCTTATTGGCATCTTGGCTAGGACTAGATACTACTGTCACTTTCCGTTTTGCCTCTTCTGCCTCTCTTGTTTCTCTTCGTTCCTTTACTTCAGTGGCATACTCTATATAACGAATATCGGAAGCTTCTTTGTCCATTAACAAATCTGTTGCCAAAGCACAGCTCATTAACATTTCTTGTGAAGGATTGGCAATTGCCATTGTTAGCCCTGCTTGAATTGCCAATGTTAAAAAGGCAGTATTCACATAACTTCTCTCAGGCATTCCAAAAGATATATTAGATAATCCACATA
>CAZKGP010000304.1:0-3242 GCA_964552225.1 uncultured Acetatifactor sp. | reverse complement strand
CAGGTGCTTTTTCAGATGGTAAGCTTTCCCTATCTCCTGATGTGGGCGGTAATCTACCAGCCATATTAGGCTATGATAAAACCCTAGAACTGATTCACTATACAGATAGTATTTATTTGGAATTTGGTGCAGATACTAAAATCTACGGTATAGATAAAGAAAAAGAAATTCAAGAAATTAGGCGCAAAGCAATTGGTGCCAATTTAAAACTAATAGAATGCCCTATTCGCCATTTAGGAACGGAAGAGGGGTATAAAATATATGCCAAGCTTCAGCATCATTTGGAAGCGCAGGGAATTACTATTTTATTTTCTACAATGGTGGAAAATATTATAATAGAAAATGGGCGGGCAGTAGGTGTAGCCACAGATGCAGGAGAACAGTTCTTTGGCAAGGAAATTGTATCTGCCGTAGGCCGTGAAGGCGCAGACTGGTTTAAGGATAAGTGTAATGAGCTTCATATTGAAACCACTCCAGGAACAGTAGATATTGGTGTTCGTGTAGAAGTGCGAGATGAAATAATGGAGTTTCTAAATGAGAACCTATACGAGGCTAAGTTAGTCTACCACACACCTACCTTCGATGATAAAGTACGCACCTTTTGTACCAATCCTTCTGGAGAGGTGGCAACGGAATATTATGAAGGCGGACTTGCGGTAGTGAATGGTCATGCCTATAAGTCACAGGAAATGAAAACCAATAATACCAATTTTGCTCTTTTGGTATCAAAGAACTTTACCAAACCATTTACCACTCCTATCGAGTATGGTAAACACATTGCACAACTTTCTAGTATGCTGTGTGGTGGTAAGATTATGGTGCAAACTTATGGTGACTTTAAACGTGGACGACGTACCACAGAGGAACGACTTTGTCGCAACAATCTGGTTCCAACATTGAAAGATGCAGTTCCAGGAGATTTATCCTTAGTATTTCCTCATCGTATTCTCGTAGCTATTATGGAGATGCTGGAAGCACTTGATAAAGTAACCCCTGGTATTGCCAGTGATGAAACCCTGCTTTACGGTGTAGAAGTGAAATTCTACTCTAATAAAGTGGTAATCAACAAAGATTTTGAAACAAGTGTAGCAGGACTCCGCGCCATTGGTGATGGGGCTGGTGTTACAAGAGGCTTGCAACAAGCGTCTGCCAATGGAGTAAGTGTGGCACGCAGTATGTTAAGCCAAACAGAATGGAATAGTTAAAAATGGAGTATTAACACAAAGATGAAAATGTTTAAAAAAATTACAATATTAGGAATGATTTTTGTGCTATGCATAAGTTCTCTGTCTGCTTGCACAAAAGTAAGATTTACAAAAGGTTTTGGTAAGGATGAAGTGTTTAGAATTGAAAATGAATCATGTAATTTGCCGGAAATTATGGTTTACCTTACAACAACCCAGAACCAATACGAAAATGTTTACGGAGAAGAAATTTGGAATACCAATTTTAATCAGATTACCTTAACAGAAAATGTGAAAGAAATAGTTTTGGCTAAAATAGCCCAGATTAAAACAATGTATCTACTTGCAAAAAGTAAAGATATAACCTTAACGGAAGATGAAAATGCGTTAGTAGAAGTAGCAGCCAAGGAATATTATGATTCGTTAAACGAAGCAGAGAGAACCTTAATGGGAGTTGATTTGGACACCATCAAGAAGCTTTACAACCAATATGCAATGGCAGACAAGGTATATCTTGAGATTATACAAGACATTAATCCTGAGATTAGCGATGATGAGGCCAGAACCATAACCGTTCAGCATATTTTAGCCTATAAACTACCAGAGGGAACAACAACCAATCCTGAAACTGCCAAAGCACAAGCCTATCAAAAGGCTGCCGAAGCGCAACAAAAGGCAACGGCAGGAGAGCAGACCTTTGAGGAGTTGGCTACAAAATACAGTGAAGACGAGAATATAACCATTTCTTTTGGTAAAGGAGTTATGGAACCGGAAATAGAAGAGGCTTCTTTTCAATTAGAAACCAATGAAATTAGCCCCGTAATTGAAACGGAAACGGCATATCACGTTATGAAATGCATTAACACCTTTAATAGAGAGGAAACGGATGCTAACAAACTCAAAATAGTGGAACAGCGAAGGAAAGAAGCGTTTGCTCAGGAATATGATGTGTTTGTGAATTCGCTAGTAAGATCCCTAAATGAAGAAGTTTGGGAAAGCGTAGACTTTATACATGATAGCAAAGTAACGACATCGAATTTCTTTGATACTTACATGACACATTTTACAAAATAATAACAAAAGAAGAAAGCAGGGAAAAGAAATGGCACATGATTTTATTACATTAACCATTGGCAAACAGAAAAACATCGCACTCATTGCACACGACAATAAAAAACCAGATTTAATGGCATGGTGTGAGACTCATAAGGAGCTTCTTAAGAAGCATTTCCTATGTGGTACAGGAACTACAGCGAAAATGATTACAGAGCAAACAGGACTACCTGTAAGAGGCTACAATTCAGGTCCTCTGGGTGGCGATCAGCAGATTGGTGCCAAAATAGTAGAAGGAAGAGTGGATTTTATTATATTTTTCTCTGATCCTCTAACAGCACAGCCTCATGACCCTGATGTAAAAGCCCTAACACGTATTGCCCAAGTGTATGATATCCCCATTGCCAATAATAAAGCGACTGCGGACTTTTTGATTACCTCTAAATATATGGATACGGAGTATGAGCGTATTGTTATGAACTTTAATAAAAACATTGAAGATAGGGCTCAGACGCTATAAAAATAAGTATTTATAAAAATTTTAGAAATGCTGTAAACCTTATAGAATCAGCGTTTCAAACGCCTTGTTAGCACTCTGTGAAACTGAGTGCTAATTTAGTCTTGACTTTTCAAAAATACAGATATAAACTTGTCTATAGTAGCTTAAAAGAATGACTCTATTTAAGCAAAATAATGAAAAGGATGTGGCGAAATAATGGCAACAAGAAGTGGTAGTTTATCAATTAACAGCGAAAACATTTTTCCGATTATTAAGAAGTGGTTATATTCGGATCATGATATTTTCTACAGAGAGTTAATTTCCAATGGCTGTGACGCAGTTACCAAACTCAAAAAACTAGATATGATGGGTGAATACACCTTGCCAGATGGCTTCAAACCCAGAATGGACGTTGTAATTGACCCTGAGAATAAGACAATTACATTTACTGATAATGGTTTGGGAATGACTGCTGATGAGGTAGATGAATACATCAACCAAATCGC
>CAZKGP010000303.1:0-3273 GCA_964552225.1 uncultured Acetatifactor sp. | reverse complement strand
GCGGATATGTTTTAGATACTCACACCGCAGTAGCAGCTTGTGTTTACGATAAATATATACAAGCAACCAAGGATGATGCTAAAACTATAATTGCCTCTACTGCAAGTCCTTTCAAATTTGCAAGAAGTGTAATGAATGCCATTGATTCAAAATATGATAGCATGTCAGATTTTGAATTAGTAGATGAATTATCAAAGATTGGAAATGTTACAGTACCAAATGCTATAGAAGAAATTCGTTCTGCTAAAGTTCTTCATAATGCGGTTTGCGATGGAGATAAGATGGAACAGACTGTAAGAGATATTTTGAAACTATAAATAAAAATCCCCTTCTATCAGAATAAACCTGATGGAAGGGGATTTTTTAATTGAATCGATCATCAATTTTTATGTAGTTTTTCTCTTCGTTTATTGCTTTATAAGCAGGTCGAATTATCTTTCCGTTATTAGCTAATTCTTCTAAACGATGTGCACTCCAACCAGAAATACGAGCAATCGCGAAAATTGGTGTATATAATTCCATTGGTAGTCCCAGCATATTATAAACAAATCCTGAATAAAAATCTACGTTAATACTTACACCTTTGTACATTTGTCGCTCATTTGCAATTATTTCAGGAGCAAGGCGCTCTACCAAAGAATATAGTGCAAATTCTTTTTCTAATCCTTTTTCTTGGGATAAGTCTTCCACAAATCTTTTGAAAATAACTGCACGTGGGTCTGACTTTGAATAGATAGCGTGACCAACACCATAAATCAACCCAGCATGATCAAATGCTTCTTTGTTCAATAAGCGTTTTAAGTAATTGGATACTTCATCCTCATCAGTCCAATCGGAAACTTCTTTCTTCATATCTTCAAACATCTGAACTACTTTAATATTTGCACCGCCATGACGGGGACCTTTTAGTGATCCTATAGCAGCAGCAATCGTGGAGTAGGTATCTGTTAGTGAAGATGTAACCACATGAGTAGTAAATGAAGAGTTGTTACCGCCACCATGTTCCATATGCAGAACCAAGGCAATGTCAAGAATCTGTGCTTCCAATTGAGTATAGGAACTATCAGGGCGTAAAACATGTAAAATATTTTCAGCAGTAGATAGTTCTGGTAATGGTTGATGAATATACAAGCTGTTGCCATCATGGTAATGGCTATATGCTTGATAACCATAAATTGTTAGAAGTGGAAATAAACTTATTAATTGAAGACTTTGCCTTAATACGTTTGGAAGAGAAGTATCATCAGCTCTGTCATCATAAGAATACAACGTTAAAACACTTCGAGCTAAGGTATTCATCATGTCTTTACTTGGTGCTTTCATAATAATATCGCGAACAAAGCTAGTGGGTAGCGTGCGATATCCAGCAAGTATAGTGTTGAAATTGCTTAGTTCATCTTTTGTGGGCAATGTACCAAATAATAAAAGATATGTTATTTCCTCAAATCCAAGTTGATTATTACTTGTAAACCCTTCAACGAGGTCTTTCACATCATAGCCGCGATAAAATAATTTGCCATGGACGGGTACAGATTCACCATTAATTACTTCGCTAGCACGTACATCGGAAATGTGAGTGAGCCCTGCAAGAACACCTTTCCCATTTAAATCTCGCAATCCGCGTTTTACATCATAACGTGTAAACAAATCTGAATTGATTAAATCATTCTCCTGTATCATATTTGCAAAATTTAAAAGATCTGGTGTAATATCCGAATAATTATGATCCATTTATAGACCCCTTTCTTTTGAAACTTTAGAATGGTTCTGAGTAAACCTCTCTTATAATATCATGTAAAATAACTTTACAGCAAGAAAAATATGGATATTTTATAAATTTTAACAAATTGTACATATCTTGTATTTATATTTTTGGTGGATTTTTTTTGAAATTAGTATTAAACTAGTGTGAGAAGAATTATAAGGAACTAATGAACACAGATAGGAGTAAATTAAAATGAATATGAAAGAAATGCTAAAGCATGTAGACCACACACAATTAAAAGCATTTGCAACATGGGAGGACATAAAGAAGTTATGTGAAGAAGCCATTCAATATCAAACAGCGAGTGTGTGTATTCCTCCGACCTATATAAAAAGAATACACGATAATTATGAAAATATAAATATTTGTACGGTAATCGGATTTCCCTTGGGATATTGCTCAAAGGAAGCCAAAATAGTGGAGGCACAAGAGGCTTTAAAGGACGGATGTAATGAAATTGATATGGTCGTAAATATTAGTGATGTTAAAAACGGCCTTTTTCAGCAGGTAGAGGAAGAGATTAGACAAATAAAAGCTGTTTGTGGAGACCATATCCTTAAAGTAATTATTGAAACCTGCTATTTGACTGAAGAGGAAAAAATTGCTATGTGCACGGCTGTAACCAATGCTGGTGCCGATTATATTAAAACGTCTACAGGATTTGGAACAGATGGAGCCACGGTAGAGGATATACAATTATTTAAAGAGCATATTGGACCCAATGTTAAAATAAAAGCTGCAGGAGGAGTTTCAACACTGGAAGATTTAGAAACGTTCATTAATTTAGGGTGTGATCGTATTGGAACTTCAAGAGCCGTAAGCCTTTGTAATGGCAAAATGGCAGAAGGGTATTAAGATGATTCAAAATAGATTAGCAAGATTAAGAGAAGAAATGTATAAAAATCATATTGATTATTATATGATGCCTACAGCAGATTTTCATAATTCAGAATATGTAAATGATTATTTTAAAGTAAGAGAATTTTTTTCTAACTTTACTGGTTCTAATGGAAGCTTAGTAGTGTGGCAGGATGGCGCGGGACTGTGGACAGATGGACGTTATTTTATACAGGCAGAAACGGAATTGGAGGGCACTTCTATTGAACTATTTCGTATGTTTGATGATGGGGTTCCGACCATAGAAGAGTTTCTTGAGAAGGAAATGACAGAAGGGCAAACGTTAGGCTTTGATGGTCGTACTATTTCAGCTATGTCTGGTCAAAAATTAGAAAAGAACCTGAAGTCCAAAAAAATAAAAATTGTTTATGAAACAGATCTGGCAGAGAACATTTGGAGCGAAAGACCAGCATTTCCATCAGGTAACGTTACAGTACTAGATGAAGGGATTGCAGGTTGTAGCGTGTCTGAGAAATTAGCTATGGTGAGAGAAGAATTAAAGAATAAGGAAGCAGATTCTTTTTTACTAACCAAACTAGATGATTTAATGTGGTTGTTTAATATTCGTGGATGTGATGTAGAGTGTAATCCAGTTGCTATGTCATATGGTT
>CAZKGP010000302.1:0-3275 GCA_964552225.1 uncultured Acetatifactor sp. | reverse complement strand
CTTACGAAACTCCATTAGCGGAAGTGAGGGATTCACTTTGACTTGGCTAATAAGTCAAAACGAATCGAAGAATTAGAAATGGAAATGGAAGCTCCTAATTTTTGGGATATTCCAGAACGTTCTAATAAACTAATGAAGGAACTTAAGAACTTAAAAGATACAGTGGAACAAATCGATAAGTTAGATAACCAGTATAGCGATATTCTGGAACTAATCGAAATGGGATATGAAGAAAATGATGATGAATTAGTAGGAGAAATCCGAGAAGAATTAGATGAATTCATTAACGTTTTAGAAGAATTACGAATGGAAACTCTTCTTTCAGGAGAATTTGATAACAATAATGCCATACTCAAATTGAATGCCGGTGCTGGTGGAACAGAAAGCTGTGACTGGTGTGGTATGCTCTATCGTATGTATACAAGATGGGCTGAGGATAAGGGATTTACCGTTGATGTACTGGATTTTTTAGATGGAGATGAAGCTGGAATTAAATCAGTGACTTTCCAAGTCAATGGATTAAATGCATTTGGATACTTAAAATCCGAGAAAGGCGTTCATCGTCTTGTTCGCATTTCACCCTTTAATGCACAAGGGAAACGTCAAACCTCGTTTGTGTCATTGGATGTTATGCCAGAATTAGAAGCAGATTTAGATGTCGATATAGATGAGAAAGACTTGCGAATTGATACCTACCGAAGTAGCGGTGCTGGTGGACAGCATGTCAATAAAACATCTTCAGCCATCCGAATTACTCATCTACCCACAGGAACTGTTGTACAATGTCAAAACGAACGTAGTCAGCTACAGAATAAAGACAAAGCAATGCAGATGCTAAAAGGAAAATTATTTCTTTTAAAGCAAGAAGAAAATGTAGAAAAACTGTCAGATATTCGTGGAGATGTGAAAGAGATTGGCTGGGGCAACCAGATTCGTTCTTACGTATTACAACCCTATACTATGGTAAAAGATCATAGAACAGACGTGGAAAGCGGTAATGCAGGCTCTGTATTAGATGGCAATTTAGATGTATTTATCAATGGATATTTAAAATGGCTTAGTGTAAAACATTAATAACAAATTAAAAAGTCGATTTACCTAATAATTATAGGTACATCGACTTTTTTGAAGTCTTATTCTGTGCCAGTTTCATTTTGAGCTGGACTCATTAAATCTAAGAAAAAATATGTTTTAGTAACGTTATTATAAGGCGTTAACCACAAATATCCTATGTTAAAAGTTAAAAAACAAGCAAGGTGTAATGGTAGAAAACTAAGCTCTAGAAGAAATAAACGTTTTTTGTGTCCATTCATGAGGTGCCTGCTTTTTTGTAATAGCTCTTTCGTACTTAATTCTGGAAAATCAAAAAATAAATATATTGATTGAGAATAATTTAAAAGAAATAAAACATATACCATACTTCCAAGAAGCAGTAGGAGGAATGAAATAACCCATAGTTGAGTATTTCTTAAATTTTGTAATAAAAAGACCGCAGCAATATTAGAAGGTAAATTGCAAAGAGTGCTTACAAGAGTAAAAACAAATGCTAATTCAAGGGATTTCTTAGGATCTGATTGTATAGGATAAAATAAATTTCCTATAGAATGTGGTTGATTGCACGTTAAATTCAAATTGTAATAGTAAACACCAATAGTTAATGTAAAAGTAATTGTTGAAGGAAGAGTCATTAACAAGCTTTTTATGACAAAAGAAACTATGGTTCTGGGAACAATTATCCCAGATATTGATACAGTAAGAATTCGGCTGAGTATGCCGGCTGTAATAATCATTAAAATAATACTTCCAAATTTCCCTAGTAATTTATCTTTTGCAAGGTTTTTGAGTTCCCATCTAGCTTTATATTGATTCATGTCTTGATTCTCCGTATTTGTTATATTGCAAAATTAGCATTCATTCCACTATATTTCAGCTTATCTGTAGCTTTTAAATCCTGCTGATAAGGATTTTCTTCGTTATAATATTTAATCTGTGTCCTTGTAGTTCCACCTGATACGTAAGAACGACCACATTCTGGACAAATTGATGTATGAATAGAGACAGACGCAGACAAAACTTCACCATTATTAGTTGCAGCTTTGGCATAGGCATTATTCACATGCTCTTGTTCATGGGCACGCACTGCAACTCCTGCCGCTTGAGGTGAAATATGAGTAGGATTCTTAAAAGAAACCATTTCATCAGAGCCGTCCTTATATTTGCGCTTACTACATGTCTGACAATCGCCCGAACCAGTGTCGATGCCTTGTCCTCTTTCGGCCTTTTCGGTATCCGTGAAATAAGAATCTTTATTATTATAAGGATTCAGTGGATTAAAATAATTGTTGTTCATAGGTGAGAGATTCATAAGATAATCCTCCTTTGCGTATAATCTATTTTGCTAAATCATTTAATATAGTTTGATTTAATAGTTCATCAAAAGAAATTCCGTATAGCTGCTCTGAAACTATATTCATTTGCTCACGATAGGTACTAAGAAACACATCACTTGTAACTGTATAAATAAATAGTACAGAGGTGGCAATTAGTGCAACACAAGATAGTATGATACCACCTAAAGCATTGTATTTTTTTAATTTACCTTTTCTGTATGCCAATGCTGCAAATAAAAAGCTAAGTCCTGCAAGTGGCAACGAGAAAACAACGGTACAAGAGAGTAATATTGCGAATATGCCCATTAACAGAGATGCGATAGCAAAGTGGTCTCGACTATAGGGCTTATGTGTTGGCTGATTATAATAGTCCATGGGTAATAACTCCTTAGATATACTTTCTTAAATAGTATCATTATTCTATATAATTAGCAAATAAAAATGTTCTAATCATAGACTTGAAATGCTAGGACTGTTTCCAGTATAATAGGAAAGAATAGTTATACGTTTACAGATTGAAGAAACTGTTCGAGAAAGGAATGCTATGGATATTTTACAACAATTAAAAGAGGAATTAAAAGTAGAAAAGTGGCAGGTAGAGGCGGCAGTAGGATTAATAGATGAGGGCAATACAATTCCCTTTATTTCTCGTTACCGTAAAGAAGTAACAGGCTCTCTTGATGATGAACAATTGCGTACATTACATGAACGTCTTACTTACTTACGTAATTTGGAAGAGAAAAAGCAACAAGTTATAAATAGTATTGAAGAACAAGGCAAATTAACAGAAGAATTAAAAGGGAAGATTTTAGCTGCACAAACCCTTGTATTAGTAGAGGATTTATATCGCCCTTATCGCCCTAAGAGAAAAACAAGAGCTAGTAT
>CAZKGP010000301.1:0-3310 GCA_964552225.1 uncultured Acetatifactor sp. | reverse complement strand
ATGCTGCTAATATCATTGTAGCACAATGGGCTGCAGTGGGAATTAAAGCAGAGATACAGACAGTGGACTTCTCTACATTGATGACCATATCAGGTACCAAAGATTATGATGTACTTGCAGTACAGTACACTTATGCACCAGTAGACCCCTATCCAGATGTATCTTGGTTGCTAAGTGGTGAAGACAGTTGGACCGGTTACAGCTCAACTGAAATAAATGAGGCGCTAGCTCAAAGTCAATTAACAAGCGATATAAATGAAATCAAGGATTTATATACTATTGTAGATAAAAAAGTACAAGAGGATGTTCCTATGTTTTCGGCATATATTATTAGTGCACAAGGTGCGGTTAATAAACGTCTTGTAAATGCAAAACCTAGTGTATATGGATTCTTTAATGATGTACACAATTGGGATGTTACCGAATAGAGTGAAGTTATTCTTCCCGTTTATGTATGATTGGAAGTGAGGAAATGTTATGTCACATTTACTGGATGTAAAGCAACTAACCACATCGTTTCAAGGTGATACTGGAACGACTGTAAGTGTGGATCATATAAGTTTTCATGTAGATGAAGGAGAAGTAGTCTGT
Source organism: uncultured Acetatifactor sp. (assembly GCA_964552225.1). GTDB lineage: Bacteria > Bacillota > Clostridia > Lachnospirales > Lachnospiraceae > Acetatifactor. The sequence continues at coordinate 2,719 of CAZKGP010000301.1, read as the reverse complement.
ATTGTTGGTGAATCAGGCTGCGGTAAAAGTGTTACTTCTTTATCTATAATGGGATTATTAGGAAGGGGCGGAGCCGTTACAGACGGCTCTGTCTTGTTTCAACGTCAAAATATTCTTGAAATGACAGAAAAGGAATTGGATGGCATTAGAGGAAATGAGATAACAATGATTTTTCAAGACCCCCTTACCTCCTTGAATCCTGCGTTTACAGTGGGTGATCAGATTACAGAAAGCATAAGAGCCCATATGAATCTGTCCAAAAAAGAAGCAAGAGAGAGGGCTGAAATGCTACTTACAAGAGTAGGAATGCCTGATGCCTCTAAGATGATGAAAAAGTATCCTCATACATTATCTGGTGGAATGCGACAACGTGTTATGATTGCTATGGCACTTTCCTGTAATCCTAAGCTTTTGATTGCCGACGAACCAACCACAGCTCTTGATGTTACTATTCAAGCACAAATCATGACCTTGTTAAGAGAATTACAACAAGAAATAGGGATGTCTATGATATTAATCACCCATGATATTGGTTTGGTAGCTCAGATGGCCGATAGAGTGCTTGTAATGTATGCTGGACAAATTATCGAACAAGCTTCTGTAAAGGAATTATTTGCTCATCCTAAGCATCCTTATACAAGAGCTTTGCTAGAAACAGTTCCTAGTATAAAAGATGATGCTAACAGAAAACTGGTATCAATTCCTGGAATTGTACCAGAGAATTATGATGATATAGTAGGCTGTCGTTTTGCAGACCGCTGTGAATATCGTCGCCCAGAATGTGACAACCCTCAAGCGGATTATGATTTTGGCAATCAACACACTGCCAAATGCGTTGTAATGAAAGAAGGGAGGATACTAAATGAATCAGAATAACACTCCCTTATTAAAAGTATCAGATATGAAAAAATATTATCCTATTAAAGGTGGTATTATTTCTCGCACAACAGGACATATCAAGGCAGTTGATGGAGTTGATTTTACAATTAAAAAAGGTGAAACCTTAGGTTTGGTAGGTGAATCCGGTTGTGGCAAGTCAACCATAGGGAGACAACTTGTTGGGTTAGAGCATCCAACCCAAGGTCAAATAGTTTACAATGGTTTGGATTTGACGACTGCTTCTAAAAGTGAAATTCGTAAAATAAGAACAAAGCTACAAATGGTATTTCAAGATTCTTATTCCTCTTTAAATCCCAGAAAGCATATCTTTGAAATTCTTTCACAGCCAATGCTTTACCATAAAATTTCCACTAGACAAACAATTGAGCAGGACATTGCTAAAATTCTTGATATGGTGGGACTTTCTAGAAGTGTGCTGGGGAGGTATCCTCATGAATTTTCTGGAGGACAAAGGCAGAGAATCGGTATTGCCAAAGCATTATCTCTGGAACCTGAATTTATTGTTTTTGATGAACCTGTTAGTGCCTTGGATGTTTCTATTCAAGCTCAAATATTAAACTTACTCAGGAGCTTACAAAAAGAATTAAATTTAACTAGTCTTTTTGTAGGCCATGGTCTAGGTGCAGTCAATTATGTAAGCGATAATATTGCAGTCATGTACCTTGGTAAAATAGTAGAAATCGGAAAGGCAAAGGATGTATTTACGGAGCCTGTGCATCCTTATACAAAGGCTCTTTTAAATGCAGTCCCAATTGCTGATCCTGAAGTGTCTGCTACTCAAGCTCTTTTGCATGGCGAAATTGGTTCAAATACCAATCCACCTACAGGCTGTCGTTTTCACCCAAGATGTCCCTATGCAACAGAGGCTTGTAGTAAACAAGAACCGATTATGCTGGAAACTGTTCCTGGAAGTGAACATTTTGTTGCCTGTCCTATAGTTATGGAGGAAAAGGAGGAAAGCAATCATGGGTAAATATATTATAAAGCGTATTTTGATTGCCATTCCTGTTTTGATTGGCATAACGATTTTGGACTATACCATTATGTGTTTGGCAGGAAGTCCGTTGGAAATGCTACAAGGACCAAGAATCTCTCAGGCAGCAGTGGAGGCTAAAGAGATTGCCTTAGGTTTAGATAAACCTATTTATATTCAATATTTTGTCTGGCTAGGACAATTGCTACAGGGCAATATGGGATATTCCATTAAAAACTATCAATCAGTAAGTGCAATGATAGGGAGCCATTTAGGTCCCACCTTATTACTGATGGGAGTGTCTTTGCTGGTAAGTTTGATATTGGCTATTCCAGCTGGAATCTATAGTGCAATCCATCAATATACAAAAGGTGATTATGCAGTAGTGACTTTTTCCTTTTTAGGAAGTAGTGTACCTAGCTTTTTTCTCTCGCTTTTATTAATCTATATTTTTAATGTAAAATTAAATTTGTTGCCTTCCAGTGGAATGGTTACCTTAGGAACGAAAAGTGGATTTGTTGATGTGGCAAGACATATGGTCATGCCTGTCATTGTATTGGCAACATCTATGGCAGGGACAAATATTCGATATATTAGAAGTGCGGTTCTTGAGATTTTGCAACAAGATTATCTGCGCACAGCTAGAGCTAAGGGAATTGGACGATTTAAGGTGCATAATAAACATGCCCTGCGTAATACCTTGGTTCCTATCGTTACGGTAATTGGAATGGAGATTCCAGTGCTGTTTGGTGGTGCAGTAATTATTGAGCAAGTGTTTTCTTGGCCCGGTCTAGGATTGATGACAATGAGTGCCATTAATAATAGGGATTATCCTGTTATTATGGG
>CAZKGP010000300.1:0-3315 GCA_964552225.1 uncultured Acetatifactor sp. | reverse complement strand
CTGTAATTGGCTGTGTAAAATCATATTCATGAGTCAAACTTGGTGTTCCAAACCATCCCATAAATATTTCATTGTCTTTTTCAGGAATGTACTCAGTTGGAACCTTACCATCACTTACATCTTCTGTTGATAATACGGTTGTACCATCGGAATCGTAAAAGGTTACCTTGTGAGTTGTTGTGGTTTCTGGTGTTCCCGCATCGCTTTGCACGCTACTCTCATCCACATTGGAATCCGCTGGTTTTGAATTACAGCCAGCCAGTAATCCCATACATAACAAAATGGTTAATCCTACTGCTAATAATCTTGCTTTTCTCTTTTTCATAAAACTTTCCTCTCTTTCATTTCTTTCATAATTTTCCCTTACATTTAGATGTTTAAACGGTTAAGCAAACAGTAAAAAATATATTGCTTAACCAGTTAACCTAATTTTAATATTTATATTACAAATTGTCAATTATAGTAATTACTAAAAAGGAAAAGAGGAAATTGTTCAAAATTAACAAATCTCCTCTTAAAATACCGTTACTTCACATTGTTACGAAATAGCCTGCATTATTTGTCCTATATTCTTCCATTTCATATATTTTTTGTAACGTATTAAGGTGCTGCGTTTTCTCATCTGGTGAATTGGCGAATTTATACCATTCCACAAGTCGATACCCGAACATGACAAGGATTAACTCACGAACACAATGGTGGGTAATATGGGAAACATCCACATACTCTGAAAAGCCCTTGTAATACGTGTGAACACATCTTCGATAATAATCAACCATATGCTCTACGTCCGCTTCGTCAGCAATCAGGCTTGCAATATCCTCACCCAGATAACCCCATCCGGTGGTGTCCCAATGAATCAGTACAATTTTATCGTCTACATAAAATATATTTGTCACCCAAAAATCCCTATGACACAACACAACAGGCAGTTTTTCAATGCGACTCCATATCTCATTCTCTTTTTCATCGATGTCTATAAGCATCCTGCATAAATGCTCCGGTATCTCACAGTTGTCAGAGCGTATGTAATCGTATACTTCTTTCCATGACCGATAATGCAAATAGAACTTCTTGGTATATTCCACCTTGCTAAGATTGGTTAGATTTTGTATTGCGGCAGATTGTCTGGCATATAGCTTGCCTTGGAATCTCCCTAATTCTTCGGCAGCACGCTCATACATATCACCGGTTAAATCTAAACCCGATATGCCATCGATATATTCCATCCATATCTGGGTTTCGTTTTCTTCTTTGTTCATTTCGGCGTGATAACACGTAGGCCAGCGGAATGATTCGGTAAAAAGAGTTCCAAAATTAGATTGATAAAAGTCATACTCTCTGCGCCATGAATGGGGATCACCGTAACGCTCCCATCTTTTCTGGGTTTTTAAAACAACCTTGTATGGCAGCTTTTCACCATCAGTAGATACTGCCATTCCCGATATAAGCTGCACATCACCTAACGTGCCACCATATAACTGCTCACATCGATAGCTGGCGCGGATTATGTTCGCACCTAGCATTTTATCTAAAACACTAATCAATGTATGGGATGCAACCTGTATTTGTTCAGTTGCTGTGTACTCGTCAGAACAAATCTGCCCTATTTTTAAATCAGTCATTTTTTGCATTCCTCTCTTTTCTTAGATTGCTTACTCCACTTTTTACCATCCACAAACTTATTCTCTCGTTTCTGTGAAAGGTAACTCTCCCAACGCTCCCGCGACAATGAACCGTCAGCAAGGGCGGACAGTATGGCGCAGTTAGGCTCTGTCCTGTGGTGACAATCAGCAAACCGACATTTAGTAATGAGCGCTTCCACATCGGTAAACCCTGCACTGATCCCCTCATCTGCACCAAACAGACCAAGCTCTCGCATACCTGGCGTGTCAATAACCATTGCGCCGGAAGGCAGCATAAAAAGCTGACGGTGCGTTGTTGTATGACGCCCCCGACTATCGTCTTCACGAATCGCTTTTACAAGCATGACTTCTTGATCCATCAGCGCATTGAGCAACGACGATTTCCCCACGCCTGACATACCAAGAAACACAATAGTTTTCCCAGGTTGCAAGTATTCGGTGAGTTCATCAAGACCAAATTTTGTATGTGCGGAAATGACGTGAACCGGCACACCAGGTGCAGCATTTCTAACATTAGCTAATGCAGAAGTATAATTCTCTGTCAAATCCGCTTTCGTAAGGATTACAACGGGTTGACCGCCGCTCTGACGCGCCTGTGTCAGATAACGTGCAATGCGGCTGACTTTGAAGTCCCAATTTAAGGACGACAGAATGAATACATAATCAAAATTAGCTGCAACCACCTGTTCAAGAATGGTTTTGACATATCCTGCCGCATGTCCCGAAAAGTCGGCCCTGGAAAACTTCGAGCGTCGAGGCAATAGTTTAGTGATACGTGAGTTCCCATTAGCATTGTATTGCAATGAAACGAAATCACCAATACAAGGGAAATCCTCACGGGTTTTGGCACTTTGATAATAGGAGCCTTTCAGCACAGCCGACACCTCTCCCCGTTCGGTGATTGCAGTATACTGCTCCCTCCGCAGTTCTGTAATTCTGGCGGGAAGCAAGTCATGGGGTAGCTTCTCGGTTTCAATATAACCGTATTTTTTTAAATCAATCATTAATTACCTATCTCTCTTTCATTATTTTTGGGCATAAAAATACCGTGGACAAGCAGCCTTTTTTCGGCTGCATAATCCACGGATACTAAAACAACACACTCGTTTGGTGTGCTTCAATACTTGCAGTATTTTTGAAAGGTTACTTTTTCTGGCATAAAAAATAAAGGTGTAATTCGCCCATAATTTATATGCCTGTATTCAATTCTAAGACAAAATCACCATCATACTTTTTTTCATTTAAACACATCTCCTTTCGGCTTAAAATGTGGGTTCAAATATGGTTCAAACCATGTCTGTAATTATATCAGAAGCCATAGATAATAACAATAATAGTTTTGCATTTTATTTATGTGGAAAGTTAATTTGTACATTTAACAGTTAGTATTTTCTGTATATCATCAAAGTGCTCTTTACATGTTATACGATAATGTAACCAGCCTCCTTCACCACAAGGATACTTATTGTCTATACATTTTTGCGCATACTCTTGCACTTTTTCATATACCACTTTAAACTGCTGGTTTGATAATCTTATCATGACTGTAAAAGAATTGCTTTCAGCAAATATATTACAAATAAATTTTTGCTTTCTTTTATGATTTATTCCCCAACCGTATGAATTACCATAGGGAAAAGTGACCTTTTGTATTGTATCATATGATTTT
>CAZKGP010000299.1:0-3321 GCA_964552225.1 uncultured Acetatifactor sp. | reverse complement strand
GGTGCTAAAAATAACCCTTGGTAAAAAGAACTTAATACACCCAATGAGGCACCTACTTCTTTGCCGAGTCCTGGTGAGGTTAAACGGTATGCAGCATTTTCCACACATTCCTTTTTACCTACAATATATCCGCCAATTGGGGCTAGTCCGCCACCGGGATTTTTAATTAGAGAGCCTACCACCATATCGGCACCAACATCAGAGGGTTCAATGGTTTCAACAAATTCACCGTAGCAGTTATCTACCATACAAATCACATCTGGTTTTATTTCTTTAACAAAATGAATCAACTCACCAATTTGTGTTACAGAAAAAGTAGGACGAGTTTGATAACCTTTAGACCGCTGGATGGTTACTAGCTTTGTTTTGTCTGTTATATTCTTGCGGATTGATTCATAATCAAAACTTCCATCGGATAACAAATCTACTTGTTTATAAGTGATGCCATATTCAGCCAAAGAACCTTTTGAAGGACGTATTCCAATAACTTCTTCTAATGTATCATATGGTTTGCCAACAGGAGATAATAATTCATCACCAGGGCGCAGATTACTCATCAAAGCCAGTGCCAGTGCATGGGTACCACATGTGATTTGAGGTCTAACAAGAGCATCCTCAGCATGGAACAAATCAGCGTACACTTCTTCTAAGGTATCTCTACCCATATCATTATAACCATATCCTGTTGTTCCTAGTAAACAAGCTTCACTTACATGTTTAACCTGCATAGCCTTTAATACTTTTAGCTGATTAAATTCCGCCACTTGATCTATAGAAGCAAAACGCTCTTTTAACTTATCTATTATTGCTTCTCCATAATTGTACACAATATTATTGATGCCCATATTGGTATATAAATTCTGTAGTTCTATCATATTTCTCGCAATTGCCTTTCTGAAATATTTAATTTCAAATAATATTTTTATCTTTTAATTGTTCAAGCATAAAAAACAAGATTTTTCTATCATCATATAAAAACATTGTTTTGTCAATCCAAATAACTTCTTTTTCTCTGCGAAACCAAGTGAGCTGTCTTTTGGCAAAATGCCTCGTATCTCGCTTTAAAAGATAAATAGCTCTATCTAAGTCAATTTCCCCTTTTAAATAACTTAAAATTTCTTTATAGCCAAGTCCCTGCATCGATACCATCCCTGAATGGCATCCTTGATTCATGAGATTTTCAACCTCTTTAATTAATCCAGCGCTTAGCATTTCATCAACGCGTTTATCTATTTGTTCATATAACTTATTGCGCTCATCATTTAGTACAAAATAACAAGAATTATAGGCAGATTCCTTTTGATGTTCCTTCTCATTGTGTTGAGAAATCTTCTCACCTGTAAGGAAATGATATTCCAATGCCCTTATTACTCTCTTTGTATTATTGGCATGAATAGTTTGTGCTGATTCAGGGTCTACTTCACATAGCTTAGCATGAAGATATTCGGCCCCTTTTTCCTTTGATAACTGTTCTAAAGTTGCTCTATATTCAATATTCTCATTGCTTTGTGTAAAGTCAATATCATTTAATACTGCTTGAATATAAAAGCCTGTACCCCCTACTAAAATAGGAATCTTACCACGAGAATAAATATCCTCCATACATTTCTTGCATTTTTGCTGAAATAAAACAACATTGAATTCCTCCTTAGGATCTAAAACATCAATTAGATGGTGAGGAATTCCTTGCATTTCCGATGGCATTATTTTGGCAGAACCAATATCCATTTGCTTATAAACCTGCATAGAATCAGCAGAGATGATTTCACCATGGATTGCTTTTGCAAGGTCAATGGATAATTTTGTTTTACCTACTGCAGTAGGTCCTGTTAGTACAATTAAGGGTAATTTACTTTTCATTCACACTAACTCCTATCTGTCTGCTTCGGTGACACAAATAATATACTATGAGGCAAAAGTTATTGCTCGATGATACCTACGGATTGCTTCGCACTTTGTGCTCTCGCAATCCTAAAAACATTCGAAATCCGCCCTGTCGGGCTACTTTCTCATGTTTTGCGGGTCCTAAACTCATGCTTTTTCATGCCAGCATGAAAAGCATGACCTTTGGACCCTGGTATCATTTCACACTATGCGCTTGAATTTTTTCTCTAGTTCCATTTTGCTCATTGAAATAATAGTAGGTCTTCCATGTGGGCAATTATATGGATTCTCTAGTGTTAGCAACTCATCAATTAGTTGATTAGCTTCATCAAAACTCAATGAATTATTTCCTTTTACAGCAGCTTTACATGACATTGAGGCAATCTTCTCTTCTATTACCTTAAGATTGCTTCTAAAGGAACCTTCACTTAATTCATCAATCACTTCCAAAAACATTTGACGCTCATTACAGCCATATAAATCAACTGGCACGCTTCTTAAGGCGTATTCATTTCCACCGAATTCTTCAATTTCAAAACCTAAGTGTTCAAACACTGTGATATTTTCCTTTAAGACAGTCTCTTCTTTACCTGTAAGGCTTACAATAATTGGAGGCAAAAGTGTCTGTGAAATAATGTCATGATTATGGTATTGTGTCATAAGACGTTCATATTTAACTTTCTCATGGGCGGCATGCTGGTCAATAATAAATAACTTATCCTCGAATTGTAGCAACCAATACGTATCAAATATTTGTCCTAACAATCTATACTTTGAACGATTTTCTACAGTAAGCATCATTTCGTCAAATAAATTCATTTGAGTAGAAGGTTGTGCGGAATCTTCAATTTGAGATATTGTTGAAGTTTCTTCCATGTGCTGCGACAGTTCCTGCTCCAGTCTCTGTTCTTGTACTGGTTCAGTAAAAAAATCATCTGCTTGTTCTATGTCAGTAATCGTCTCTGGTGTATCTGCCTTCACGCGATTCCAAACGGGGTTCTGCATACTATCCTGCATATTGTGTTGAACCGCTTCATAACGTACCTCTTCCATTACTTTATATTGATTGGTACGAACTTGTTCAAATGGTTCTGGAGCTTTTGTGATTGCTTCATTTATTCGAGGTGTGTTTCCGTCAATATCCTTGTCTTTTCCAGTAGTAAGAGTTGCTTCTGGAATCATTTCTTTCATTTTAAGGGCATTATAAATAGCACTACGTAATGTTTCTTCAAATACTGTACTATTAGAAAACCTTACATCCATTTTATTAGGATGAACATTTACATCAATATTATTATAATCCATTTTAAGATGAAGTACACATAATGGGAATTTGTGTTGCATCAAATATTCCTTGTAACCATCTTCAATCCCTTTGGCAACTACTTGGCTTTTAATAAAGCGTCCATTTATAAAATAGACTTCATAGCTACGATT
>CAZKGP010000298.1:0-3334 GCA_964552225.1 uncultured Acetatifactor sp. | reverse complement strand
TATTTATCGTAAACACAAGCTGCTACTGCGGTGTGAGTATCTAAAACATATCCGCAATTCTCATAAATCCTACGAATAGTTGCAGCAGTTTCCTCTTCTTTCGCATAATTACCATAAAAATCATCAAGTTGAGATTTCATCTCTTGACTAATCTCATATTTACCATCTCCACTTAATGCAGACATCATCTGTGCATTTCTCGTTGCATCATCGCCTGCAATACGATAAATTAGGCGTTCTAGATTACTCGAAATCAAAATATCCATAGAAGGTGATGAGGTTAGTAAGAATTCTCTATTACGGTCATATACGCCAGTTTCAAAGAAATCATATAACACTTTATTATCATTAGATGCACATATTAGCTTTGCAATAGGCAAACCCATATTTTTGGCATAATATGCTGCTAATATATTACCAAAATTACCTGTAGGAACTACTACATTAATCTTCTCACCATCAGCAATCTTCTCTTCCGCCAATAGCTGAGCATAAGCATATACATAATATGCAATCTGAGGTACCAAACGTCCTATATTTATAGAGTTTGCAGAAGAAAACTGATATCCTTTTCCAGCCATTTCTTTTTCTAATTCTTTATTGGAAAAAATATTTTTAACACCTGTTTGAGCATCATCAAAATTACCATGAATAGCTACAACATATGCATTATCACCCTTTTGTGTTACCATCTGCTTTTCTTGGATTGGACTAACACCATCTTTGGGATAAAATACAATAATCTTAGTTCCCTCTACACCAGCAAAACCAGCTAAAGCTGCTTTTCCTGTATCTCCAGAAGTTGCAGTCAAAATAACAATCTCATTTTTAATCTTATTTTTCTTAGCAGAAGTAATTAATAGATGGGGCAAAATTGATAATGCCATATCTTTAAATGCAATTGTAGAACCATGGAATAATTCTAAATAATATGTTCCCTCTGCTTCTACCAATGGAGCAATTGCTTCTGTATCAAACTTGGAATCATATGCTTTATTAATACAATCTTTAAGTTCTTCCTCTGTAAAATCAGACAAAAACAATTTAAGAACTTCATAAGCAACTTCTTGATAAGTCATTTTAGATAATTCTGCAAGACTTTTATCTAAGGCTGGAATATGATTTGGAACAAATAATCCACCATCCTCTGACAGTCCCTTTAAAATCGCTGTAGATGCACTTACTGGATTATTATTACTTCTTGTACTACTATATAATACTTCCATCTTAACTCCTTCTTGTGTACCCGTTCAGATAATATATACACGTACTTTTTGTTAAATATTGCTAGCGCTCATTATAGCACATTCTTTTTTAGCCTTCAACTGATTTACTAACTAAATTTTATGATTCTGTATATTCTATCCCCTCTTCCACATACTTGCGTTCCATCTGATGTCTTGCCTTCCTCAATTCTACGGAATCAAAGACAACGGAAAAATCATAGTCTTCTGGATATAGCTCTGCCGCTGCTACATGAAGTTTCACTCTCTTATGGTTTATCCAAATTTTTTTATCTGGTAGTTGGACGCGAAGAACTCCCTTTTCATTCACTGGTTCACATACAATGCCTATTTTCTTGTCTGGATATATCATAACGCTGTCACCTCTATTAAATTTTTCAGCAAGGTTTGGCTCTTTCTTAAACTCTTTCTTTCTCTTTATAAAACTGCTTTTTTCACGGACTACGTCATTATCCCCTTCAAATAAATCCTCTTTTGAATTCATTTCCTTACCATAAGCCGCCAATGATGCTCTCTTTAACATAGCCCCTGGCATTCCCAGCTTCTTCGCAATATAAAAGGCACAGCTTTCACCTGCTTCACCGATTACAAGTTGATATAATGGCTTAAGACTTTCTTTATCAAATGTCATTCTTGCATTGACAACACCATCTGCTACTTGGGCATAGTTCTTAACCTCTGGATAATGTGTAGTTACTAGATATAGAGCTCCACTTCTTTTTAATTCATCTAGGATAGATATGGCAATTCCCATACCTTCCGTAGGGTCTGTTCCTGAGCCTAATTCATCCATAATTACTAAGCTTTCCTTGTTAGCCCTTTTTAAAATATCTAGTGTATTTGTAATGTGTGCAGAAAAAGTAGATAAATTTTCTGAAATATCCTGCCCGTCTCCAATATCACATAGGATTACATCATTCATACAAATCTCTGCATTTTCGCAAGATACATGCAGACCAGATTGTGCCATCATGCAGTTAAGTGCTACCGTTTTGATAGCAACTGTCTTTCCACCCGTATTGGGTCCTGTAATTATAATTCCGTTTATACCATTTCCTATTTCAAAATTCAAAGGTATATTCACTTTCTTTTCCATTAATGGATGTCTGCCGTTGCTTATCTTTATATGCCTTCCTGTATTGATATGAGGCTCCGTACCATCATATTCTAGGCTCAATTTTGCTTTAGCAAATATAAAGTCTAGTTTTTCAATAGTTTTATGATTCATATGAAAAATATCTGCCTTATCTGCCAACATAACAGTTAAGGTATATAAAATTCTTCTTTCTTCATTCTCTTCATCCATTTTATACTCTTGCAACTCGTCATAATATTTAGCCACAGATACAGGTTCAATAAAAAGGGTGTTCCCTGTAGAAGACTTATCAATTACCGAACCACTAATTTTAAATTTATACTCTTTTTTCACAGGAATACAGATACGTCCGTTTCTAAGAGTGCTGAAACTATCTGACATACATTCTTTATTTGCTCTCAAAACCGAATCTGCCTTCTCTCTCATCTTCGTTTCTGTCCGGTTTATATTTTCTCTAAGAGTTTTTAATAGTTTTGTTGCATAATCATCTACTTTACCAGCCCTAATTTTTATGTTTAATTCTTCTCTGATATCATCCATTGAGTCTAGATTTTCTTCGTAATAAGGTAGGCTGATTTCATACTGTTTACACCGATTCATATAATCTTTCAATCTTCTTACTGCAGTTAGGGTCATACCAATACTTTCTAATTGTTCTGCACTAAGACAGCCACCTTTGGATGCAACTTCTATCATCTCCTCTATTCCTTGTAATGCCGTAATAGGGGGATTGCCACATTGCTCTAGCATAATTTTAGCTTCTGTGGTATCTCGTAGTCTAGAAGCCACTTCTATTTCTGACATATATGGCTTTAGTTTTTGTATTTCTATTTTTGCATGTTCTGTATATGCAAACTCTATTAATTTATCTTTAATTCTATTAAATTCTAATATTTTTTCTACATCTATCATTTTCTTTCCTCCAATTCATATGATACCAGGGTCAAAAGGTCATGCTTTTCATGCTTGCATGAAAAAGCATGAATTTGGGACC
>CAZKGP010000297.1:0-3339 GCA_964552225.1 uncultured Acetatifactor sp. | reverse complement strand
AGATTGAATGGGTTTTATTCTTACATAAGGGAAAGGATGATTTTTATAGAAAGATAAGCCAGTTTACACGCTATATAGACATACGTGCTGAAAAATTCGTATATGAATTAACACAAGAAGTAGAGATAGATATATTTCCCATATTTTCTTTTCCACCTAGTTCTGTTGTTATTACAAGAGGCGGAGAGCTAGTTCCAGTTAATATTCATAAAGACAGAATTGAAATCAAAGAATTAATTCAAGAGCCTGGTGCATATGAATACAAGATTGAAGTGGATGGTGTACATACCGTTTGCCGTATTTTTGTGCAAATACCATTGGTTCAACTTCTAGAAAAAAGATGTCATTATATTGTAGATAACCATCAAATTAAAGACAAAGACTCACTCTTATATGGAGATTATGTTCTGTCTGGATTAGAAGATACTTCCATTAGATTTGATCAAAACAAAAAGAAAAATGTTGGCGAATATGTAGGAATGGGTGCGTTAATAGCAACTTATCTTCAAATAAATCCAGACAAAAAAATAGAAGAAAGTCTAAAATGTTATGAAGATTTTTTGTATAGAGAAGTAATTAATACGGATACAGGTGTATTATATTTCTTTGAACAAGAAGATTATCCTAAAGTCATACAATTTTTAATAGAAATGTATGATTTATATAATGAGAAAAAATATATACAAGATGCATATGTAATTGCAACCTATTATTGTTCTAATGGTGGATTTAATAGGTCATCCGTTGAGGTTTCAATTGTTGACTTGTGCTACAGGATGGAATTTCTTGGAATGGAAAAGGAAACTCGTAAGATGAATCAATACCTTTATTCACATACACGTGATGTTGTTCGTGATGTAATGGACAACCCAGGGTTTGATATGGAATCCGAGCAAGGTATTATAGCATCATCGTCTAACCATTTATTAAGATTATATTTAATGGGAAATGACAAGAGATTTTTGGCAGTAGCTGAGAAATATTTGAGGATATTATCCTATTTTTGTGGACAACAGCCGGACTATAGACTATATGGAAATGCAACAGCTGGGTATTATTATGAGGTTGGTGAGGATTTGTCTTGCGTAAGCACATTGCCTCATTATTGTAATATTTTGACGAGTAAAGCATATGTTGATTATGCGGTTGCATTAGGTGAAAAAGATGCGATTAAAAAATTAGAGGAATGTGTTGCAGGTGCCCTCCGATTATTTAGGCCGAATGGAAGTATATGTTGTGGTAAAAATTTTGCACTTGAGATAAATAGAGAACGATGTGCAACACCGCAACATTGTAACAAGGATCAAGATTGGGCATTATATTATGCAACGAATAGCAAACTACGATATATAAAGAAACAAGAATAATAGATAAGATTATAATAATTAAAAAGGAGAGGAAAACTGTTTTTACTCAGTTTTCTTCTCCTTTTTTTCTCTCTTTCGAACTGGAGCGGTGGAGCCTCTTTTTATAAATTGGGGACGCAATAGAGTTTTACTGATAGATACTTTATTAATCAAAGAATTCAAGGTATAGTATCCACTTTTTCCTAGCTCAATACGTTCTTGTCGTACAGTAGAAAGCGGAGGGGTAAGGTGGGCGGAAATTGGCAAATCATCAAATCCAATGACACTAATATCTTCAGGTACCCGAAATCCTCTTTGAACACATTCAGCAATAACACCAGATGCAATCAAATCATTACCACATACGATTGCAGTTGCTCCATTGGCTAAGAAGGTAGGAACGTGATATTTAGCACTGTCAGCAACATAATATCCATATGCTAATAAGTTCTCATCAACAGTAAGCTGATGAGTAGTCATACTGTCAAGAAATGCTTGCTGACGTTGCTCAGATACCATGGAATGTAAAGAACCATTGAGGAATGCAATCTTTTGATGACCTAACTGAACAAGATGTTCTACCACAATATCGATTCCTTCAAAATTATCGGTACCAATATAACCTACATTGGGGTTCTTTTTAATATAGTTATCAAAAAGAGCTGTTGGCATTGTAGTGTTGGTTAATTGGGCCATCCAATCATCATGTAGTGCAAGCCCTACCAAAAAAGCACCATTATAACCGTTTTTCAGCATATAGGTATCATATTTTTCTTTAGTTTGAAAAACAGGAGTAATTGGGATAACGGAAACCTCCCAGTTGTTATGAATTGCAGCCTGTTTAAAACCAAGAATAATTTCATATCCAAATTGATTAGGGCTTTCATAATCCATGTTTTCTATAAAAACACATAATCTTTTATAATTCTGTTTTTTCATCTTTTTAGTAACATAACCCATTTCAACAGCAGTATCTAATACCTTCTGTCGTAAATCTTCGCTTATGTCACTAGCCCCATTAAGACCTTTAGATACCGTACTAACGGATATTCCTAATCGTTGAGCAATATCTTTAATTGTAGCCATATTTAAAGGCCTCCCTTATCTAAAGTAATAATAATCATTTTACAATAACAGTATATCCATTAATCTATAGTGTTGCAATAAGAAACCATGAGTTTTTAGAAAAAATCCGAAAATATGAAAAACTAAATTAGTTATAATGCACAAAAAAAGAGAATGAAAATTCACAATAATGTAAAAAAGGAAGATAAATTCGTTATTTATATTGACAATATTAGTCCGAATGTGATAAAACAGAGGTAGATACGAAAATTCGCGAAAACATTCGTTAAAAAGGTAAGGAGGGATTATAGGTGAAGATGAAATCGTTTTCCAGAGGAGCTGGAATTCTATTACCTATTACAAGTCTCCCATCTTCATATGGTATTGGCACTTTGGGAAGTGCAGCCTTCCAATTTATTGACTTACTTGTAGACTTACGACAGCGGTATTGGCAAGTGCTTCCACTAGGACCAACAGGAGTTGGTGACAGTCCATATCAATCTCTTTCCGCCTTTGCAGGAAACCCGTACTTAATTGATTTGGATGATTTAATCAATCAAGGTTTGTTATCCCTAGAGGAGATACAAAGTTACAATTGGGGAAAGGACGATAGCAAAATTGACTATAGTAAGTTATATGAAAATCGTTTTAGTGTACTAAAACAAGCGTATCAAAGATTTAACTCTGACACTCAAGAGTACATAAAATTTTGTTCCAAACAGGAATATTGGTTGGAAGATTATTCTCTTTTCATGGACTTGAAAACGTTTTCTGAGAATCAAGCCTGGGTAGAATGGCACAGTGATTATAGAGATAAAAACTCTGTAAGTTGTAAGAACTATAAGCAGGAACATGTGGAGTCAATTAATTTTTGGAAATTTTGTCAGTATCAATTTTTTAAACAATGGTTATCATTGAAACAATATGC
>CAZKGP010000296.1:0-3355 GCA_964552225.1 uncultured Acetatifactor sp. | reverse complement strand
CCCTTTTTATATTCTCCCCAAGGTTTATCTGAGGCATCATCCATAAAACCTGTTAACATAGAAATAACTATTAAAATCAAATAAATAACCATCTCAGGCTGAATGGGTATAAAAAGAATGGCAGATACTACAAATGCTAAAACAAAAATAATGCCTGCTCCTCTAGGCTTCCCCGCGGAAAGCTTTCCATCATGGGCAAATTCGCGCCCTGCATCCTTTGGTAAAAATTGACCCAATTTAGCTGTTGCCACTACTGTACTCAAAAAAGCAACCAATATACCAGTAAATGCAATTAGAGAAGAGTAAGTCTCTGGTACCCAATAATATATCATTTGTTCTCCTATCTATTGTATTATTTAACACTATATTAGTGTACTATAATCTCAAAAAAATGTCCATTTTATGTATATACTTTTTTATTATTATCCCCATATATTGACACTGCAAAATTTATACATTATAGTTATTTGTATATAAAGGATATAATCAGTATTTGAAGAAAGCGGGTAACCATATGATTCATAAAATAGAGCCTCATAAGTATTATCCAGAGTATCGTAACCAAGCACCAAAAGAAAGTGACTTTATATTTATATTTGATGAAAATGAAGTTCTTTTATTGAAGGACGATAATGAAATGCCTTTTATCCCTACCTTTACTCAAGTACACCAAACCTATGGGCACAAATATTCCATGTCTCGTTTTTTATTAGACGCAGAATATTTATTCTCTATTGATGAACAAGCATATTTTAGAATGAATATAAATGAATGCGGACTTTTGCTATTAGAAGATGCATGTATGCATTCTCAGAACATATTTCGAGCATTTCAACCTGAATATATGGCATTTGCAGGTGTTACTGCCTGCCAGATTAATCGTTTCCGCACAGACCGTCAATTCTGTGGTCGATGTGCCGCTAAAATGGATAGAAGTAATATGGAGAGGGCTATGGTATGCCCAAACTGTGGTAACATTGAATATCCTACCATTTCGCCTGCAATTATCACAGCTATAACAAATGGGGATAAATTATTACTAACCAAATATGCCAGCGGTAACTATCGAAATTGGGCATTAGTAGCCGGTTTTGTGGAAGTCGGCGAAACCTTTAAAGGTGCAGTACGTAGGGAAGTAATGGAAGAAGTCGGATTAAATATCAAAAATATATCTTACTATAAATCACAACCTTGGTCCTTTAGTGATTCTGCTATGATTGGTTTTTTTGCTGAATTAGATGGAGACGATACCATTTGTTTAGAAGAAAATGAATTGGCTACCGCAGAATGGTTCTCAAGAGAAGATATTCCAGAATTATCTTCTGATATTAGCATCGCACAAGAGATGATGATGTTCTTTAAAAATGGTGGAGACCCCTATTAAGGGTTCCACCATTAAATTTAACAAACTTTTAAAATACTTCTCCTATTTCCTCTAATTGGCGACAGTTGTTTGGTAACGTTTTCGTAATTGGAGGCGATTGTTCTGTATGAACATACATACTATCTAGCCCGAATTCATATGCACCTGCTATATCTGCATCGCTGTCATTACCAATCATAACCGTTGAGTCTTTTTCTAGAGAATATCGCTTCACTAATTCATTATAAAAATGAGTTGAAGGTTTCTTAAATCCAATATCTGAGGAATAAAGTATTCCGTCAAACAAATCATAAATTCCTAATAACCGCATTTCCGGTTCTGTAAAAAGACGCTGTGCATTGGAAAGCAAGTAAACCTTTTTGCCATTTTCATGCAACCGTTCCAATAGCTCCTTTGCACCTTCAAATAATTGTAACTTTTCCAAAGAAAGAGCGCGAAATGTAATTCCAATATCCTTTATCTGAGTCTTTTTAGGTTTCACTCCCTTTTCTAAATACAATTGTTCAAAAACATCATCTAACAAAATTTCTATATCTTGTAATAAAATCTCTTTATTATTACAGGCTTTCTTTCGCTCTTTTTGTTGTTCAATAATGAGTTCTTCATAACGTTTATTCAGTTTTTTAGCCTCATATTCAGCACCTTGCAAAGACATAATTAATGCAATTTTATTCCAAAGACTAGTCTTTCTCTCATCAGTATGTATGTCCACCAAGGTTCCATACAAATCAAACACATAATTTTTATACATAATTTTCCTCATTTGTGCGCTTCAGCGCACATTTATATTAATATTGAAAAGGATCTACAAAATAACCTGCTTTAGAAACCGGTTCTCCAATCTCACGCAAATGGCTGGTATCGCCCATCATTTGCACTCTAAAATAACCTGTTCCAGGTGTTCTCTCCTCTACCGCTAACGTAGTCACAGAAGTAGGAGCTAAGAAAAAACCATGAGTTAGCAACGGTTGTGCAATGCCCAATAAATGTGAAAGAATGGTCATGATCAATCCCAAATGGCAAAAACACACTACTGTAGCTTCTCTATTAGCATCTTCTGTAACTTGATATACTTCTCCATTTCTAATATAGCCATATTCTTTCAGCAATGCGTCAAGACCTTCTTGAACTTCTGCAAATCCTTCTTCTATCTTACCAGTAGACATTATAGGTGCTTTGGTCCATTTTTCTTTATCATATAATAGAGGTTCTTTTGTCCAGTAATCTGGCATAAAATCCCAAGGAATTCTTTCTTCTTGGGTCACAGGGTCTTTTACATGTACAATAAATTCTCTTAACCAAGGAAGCATTATTGCGTCCTTTTTCAACACCTTCAGAGATTCAGAAGCAGTATCATTGGCACGCCCTAATGGAGACACGTAAACTTGCGTTATATCCCATTTACCCACTCGCTGAGCTAATGCTTTCGCTTCTCTCCATCCCTTTTCAGTTAAAGAGTCTATGGTATAATTGGGGTCTCCATGTCTAATTAGTATAAGTCGCATAATTATTCCATCCTTTCAGCTTTTCTATAAACATAAGCATAACACATCCACATTTTATATTAAATATGCTAAAATATCAATAACGAAATACCACATATGAAGGAGGGGCAAGATTGAATAATTCAGTACGGTATATTCAAGACAAAGAAATTGAAATTGAACTAATTACTTATAAATCGGTGTCCTACTCTTACCCACGACACAATCATATCAATATGTATAGTATCGGTATACTGCTATCAGGTGAGCTATCATTGAGCTTAAATGATACAGATATTTCTTGTCAGATTGATTCTCCATTTATCATTCCACCATATGCTCCTCATAGCATTACAGCAAAAAGTAATTATGATATGCTTATGTTGTGTGTAAATAAGAATGCTTTTGTAGACCCTCACTTCAAAACCAATTTTTCAGTATTTATCAAAAAGGCGCTAAGTAAAAATCACATCACAGATTATGAGTA
>CAZKGP010000295.1:0-3361 GCA_964552225.1 uncultured Acetatifactor sp. | reverse complement strand
AAAGCATCGCACTCAATTGATATGTAAAGACAACCAACGAGTTAATGCGAAGCTTCCCGCCAAAGCGCTCTTCATACGCAAGTTCTTCATAAGTTAAAAGATAACGGCCTGAATTTTTAACGCTTGCGATGAGTTCATGCTCATTTTCTGCAGGCAATGTTTCATGAATGGTTTTCCCCGCCTTATCAATCATGCTTACTTTATAGCTTTTCATTCATTCACCTCTTTAATCGGTCCCCAGGACTCTTTTCCTTTTGAACCTGATCCTTCACCTGTCCCAGTAGGGATTACTACCTCAGATAAAATATCTTCTAGACTCTTATCAAAATCACTTTCATAAATAATTTGGCCATTTGATCCAAAAACAAAGTTCTCGGCTGAAACAACGCCTTTGAATGTTCCACCTTCAATTTCAAATGTTCCATTAGGTATGTAAATTATTTGTGATTTAGACTTTGAAGTTAACGTTTGACCTGTGTCTTTAATAAAAACTGACTCACCTTTTGCGCTTACAAAATTTCCATTAAATTGTGTTGAAACATTTAAATTAAGATTATCCGAGAAAATGGTTGCAATAAAATTTAAAGAACTACTATGACCATTCACTTTTGCAGTTAATAAATTTGAGCCAACAGTTTCATACACATAGAAATGAACGCGTTCAGGTTCAAATGTCAATTTTCCACTTTCATCTCTCAAATCGAGGTGACACACATCAAAATTAAAGGTAGAAGCTGTATTTTTATAATTATTACCTACCACATATATTTTTAATGTACCACTACCAATAATTTGTAAATTTCCTTTTAAGGAGAAATTTTCAACATAAAGAACAATATCTTTATTACCGATATATATTTTAAAATCTTCACCCCAAGTATTTCCGTCAACTTTAAAGTTGCGATACCATCTCTTATAATTTCCAAGTTCAGTTTCTGCAACTAAATCTACAGATTTAACACTATTACCCAGTATAAGATTTATATCATTTGGTGTACTTGCTGAAATATTAAATGGATACATCGCACTTTTATAGTCATAATCAAATTCGGGTGCATGTGGTAATTCAACGGAAGGAAGATATTCATCTAAAGTAATTTCGTTATTTTCAAGTTTATCAAGAATAAAGTCATTTTCAAAGTAGTCTCTAATATCATACTTTATACTTGAATCATTATCAGGATTATTTCCGAAGAAAGATTTCCCATTATGCATAATTGAGGAGGCTTTAACTTTCGTATTCGTCTTATACTCTGTAACTTCGTCATTATAAGGATCGAAATTGTTTGGATTATAAATATATACTTTACCATTATTTAGAACATAATCCGTAAATGCCTGCGTCTGAGCAGGGTAATTTCTATACTCGAAATACTTCGAGTAATCTCCAGATGCTGTGTAAGGTAAGAATAATATATCAGGTTTTATGTAAGTAACATTCGGTTCCCATTTCAAATATTCACCTTCATTTACAAACTTTCCACTTGGCTTTAAAATGATTCCTTTAACATTTTTAAAACCTCTCGTATTTTTAGCAATAACTTCGCTTGAAGTGATTATATAACCATCTTGGAATCTCATATCATATGTGTTGAACGTTATGGGTGCATTAGTAATAACAGGCCCCTTCACTATAGCGCCAACATTATAATATAAAGGTATATTTACCAAGTAAGGCCCTGACAATGTTATTCCAGCATTTGGGAATGGTCGTGGTGTTGCATTACTTCCAGCTGGATTTAAAGCACCTAAATAGTCTTGTTTATACCCTTCACCCACTGATTCTTTATCAATATATAATTCTACAGCAACAGCTCTAGTTTCATTACCAACATAACCAACAGATTTAAGTTCAAACAAACCACCTTCTTTATATGATGATTTGAATTCAAACGAAACAATACTTTTTGCTTCTTGATTCATAATCGTGCCATAAGATGTGTGGATTTTTTCATCCACTATTACACCAAATTCAGTGTTTCTTGTGGCAATAAATCTATCCGCAAATGTTTTGTCATATTTTGTGTTTTCTTTATTTGCTTCAAAGTACACCTTTAGCTGTTCATAGTACTCATTTAAGCCAGCTTCTGCAACATAAAGCACTGAGCTTGTCTCAGAAGATTGTTTTGCACGTTTAAAATTTCCTAAGGCAGCTTGGGTTGCGGTTGTTACAATCACAACAAGCGTTAAGAAAACAACGAGTACTGTAATGAGGGCAGCCCCGTTTTGATTATTGATTTTATCGTAGATAGATTTTCTTATCATGGCTTACCTCCCTTTTACCAGTTTTACTCTTGAGTTCTAAGTTTACATAATAATTGTGATTAGTAAGTTCAAATTCCTCTAAGTTCTCCATGAGGAAATTTCCGTTTCTGTATAGTCTGTTATTTTCAAGTTTGTAAGTGAAGATGTTTTCACTGCCTTCAAGTTTTTGTCCAGTGTCATCTAAGTATTGAAGTGTAGTTGTATTACCTTCTTTTTTGATATCAACATTTTGTGTTGATTTTCGAATATCTTTTTCAACAATGATAGATACTGTTCTGAGTGAATCTTGCATTTGTATGAATTGATCTTGTTCCCGGTTCATTTGAAACACTCTGATAAACATGAAATATACTGCCGAAATGAGTACGGTTGTGATGAACATTGCGATAATGACTTCTACAAGTGTGAATCCTTTTTTAACCTTCATAGCGTAAATACTCCAATGTTTCATATTTAGAATTTTGACCTTGAATCTTGATTCTCACAATGTTTGAACCCTCTTCAAATTCTAATGTAATGACTTGTTGGCCATAATCAAGTGTGTATACATTTTCAACACGAGAAAAAGAGCCGACGATAATATCTCCTTCATTCGAACATGGATTCACTTTTTCAGTACATAATCCATATGATTCGAGCCATCCACTATTTAGAAACTCTTCTTTTGAAGAAGCATTGTTGAGTGTGATGTATCGGATGTTTTCGGCTACAAATGTTCCCGTTTCTTGTAATACTAGTTTCTCCTTTGATTGTAGATTACTTTTTGCGGATAAAGTGATAATTGGATAAGCCATTACAACCGCAATCGCAAATAATGCAAGCGCTATAACGACTTCCACAAGTGTTAAACCTTTCTTGTTTCCCATATTTCCCCTAACTGTGTACTTGGGTAAATTATACTTTAAATAAAGACTTTTTGCAATGTATGACATTTTGTGGTATGTAAAAAGTTTGCGCTATATTTCATACGCAAACTCCTTTTAAATATGCTGGGCAATCGCCACTGATAATCTTGGAATAATTTGATTTTTTCTTGAGACCACATCTGAGAAGAATGAAAGTTTCTCACCTTCTTTATTGGGGAATGCTTCTGTAA
>CAZKGP010000294.1:0-3372 GCA_964552225.1 uncultured Acetatifactor sp. | reverse complement strand
TCTATGTCTCACACGGAAGAATGCAAAGTACGCATTCTTCTCAGTTATTGTTTCACCTGCGTCTTACGACTTGCTGAAATCAAGTGCCGACGTTTTTTAACGGGTCTCATTGGAACGGCTATGATTGCTTCTTACACATTGGTTGCTGTTGAAATATACTTTTCATATCACGCACTATCCGCCGTACCCCATCCTTTGTCTTAGTACAGTTTTTATTTTTTATTCAAGCATGGCAGTCTTTTTCTTTTTTCTACCTTATCTGCCAGCAACTCTGGGAATATTTACATTTGGTTTCTTACTTGTGTAAAATCAGCATTCCGTGTTATCTCCATCCTGCCAATGCGTAAGAAGCAGCCATAACCATTCCGATGAGCCCCGTTAAAAAACGTCGGTACTTGATTTTAGCAAGTCGAAGACGCAGGTGAAATCTTAGTACCGCTACGTTTTTTGCCGAGCGAGAGCGGGGGCGAATGGAATGGTTAGGACTGCTTCGCCCCATTCTATGGCTGGTTAGGGTCTAATCTATAACTACTGGTAAGACGCGAGGCAAAATAATCTTGCGGTCTATGATACAAGACGGTATAATAATAAAAGTAGTTATTGTATCATGGAAAGGAAATAAAAAGCGAATGAAGAAAGAACCAAGAAGATGGCGGGGATTACTAGCCTCATTGGCTGCTATGGTGATTTTCACTGGATGTGGAAGTACAGATGAAAATATTACACAAGGGATGCAGGCTATTAAGGATTTGGATTATCAAGCAGCACTTACTTCTTTTGAGCTTGGTATGGAAAATGAAGAGAATGAAAGACTCATTTATAGAGGAATGGGCATTGCATATATGGGACTCACCGATTATGAACAAGCAATCGCATGTTTTGAACAGGCATTACAGGGCAGTAGTGGTATTGTTGAGTCTATAGATTATGATTTAAACTATTATTTAGCAGCAGCATATGTTAAGAGTGGTAAACTAGAGCAGGCAGAGTCTTCCTACAATGCAATTTTAAATATGAATGAAAAGGAAAAGGATGTATATTTTTTACGCGGAAGTTTGTTACTTAATTTAGGACGCTATGAAGATGCAAAAGCTGATTTTGAAAAGGTGCTCTTGTTAGAGCCCAAGAACTATAGTCGTTTGATTCAAATATATGAAGTGCTCAATAATGCGGGGTACGCAGACCAAGGACAAGAATATCTTCAGGTGGCATTGAAAGAGAACGAGAACCAGATAACAGCTTATGATAGAGGACGAATCTATTTCTATATGGGAGAGTATCAGAAGGCTTATTTAGCATTAGAAGAGGCCAAACAAAAGGGTGGTGCAGATGCGTACCTCTATTTAGGTAAGGCTTACGAAGCAACGGGTGACTATAATTATGCATCCAGTGTGTATAATGATTTTATCAGCAAAGAAGGAGCAAATGCCAAGATATATAATCAACTTGGTTTATGTGAACTTGCGAAAGGAAATTATGATAAAGCATTAGAAGCATTTCAGCTTGGAATGGGTGTAGAAGGTAATGAGATAGTACAGACATTAAAATTCAATGAAATTGTAGCATATGAGTATCTTGGTGATTACATCAATGCAAAACTGTTGATAGAACAATATATTTCAAACTATCCAGATGATGAAATCGCAAAAAGGGAAAATGAATTTCTTAAGACGCGATAAAAAGATACAGCTAACAATGGGCATCATTTCTCAAAGCTAATTATGGTATTGAGAGTGATGCTTTTTTCGTCTCAATTTTCATTACGAAGCTTGAGGAGTTCTAGATAATCTATTAAGGAAGAAATGTTATTAGGTGTTAATTCAAGAGTAGTGTTGGCAATATCTGATACGGTGTAATCTACTGCTATCTTTTTATTTAAAAAGTCTAAACTGTAAGCAAAATCAGTGCGTCCCAAGAGGTAATCAGTAGATACATCAAAATAATCAGCTAATTTACATAAAGTAGATAAGTCAGGAGTATGAACACCGTTCTCATAATTTGAGATAGTACCGATTGACACATTTAAGTAAGATGCTAATTCTTTTTGATATATCTTTTTCTTATTTCGGAGTTGAACTAACAGTTCACCAAAGCTCATAAACCTAACCTCCTTTAATTTATTTTAAGCCATTAAACATATTTTATATGATTTCTGACAAAAAGGAATACGACTTTAGATAACGAATACTATAACCACAAATAATAAATATATTTCAGATATACTAAAATGAGCAAAAAGAAAATACGGTAAATAGAAATGATATAATTAATATGTCACCACAATATATTTGATGGGTGAAAATAATAAACACTATATATAGTGTTTGTGCGTTGACTTTTCACACATGGAATGATAGAATTATTAAAAATGCGAAAAACTCTATAAATATGGGATAAGTAGAAAGTATATTATGGAATTTAATACGAATGGAGGGGTTTTAGTTGTTTCAAGTATTGAAAAGAGATGGAACGAAGGCTGATTTTACATTGACTAAAATCAACGATGTTATTATGAAAGCATTTGTGGCAACACAAAAGGAATATAATAATGATATTATTGATTTGTTGGCATTAAGGGTAACAGCTGATTTCCAGGATAAGGTTAGGGAAGGTTCCATAGAAGTAGAAGATATTCAAGATAGTGTGGAACGAGTATTGGGACAAGCTGGCTATGAAGAAGTTGCCAAAGCGTACATTTTATACCGTAAGCAACGGGAAAAAATGCGTAATATGAAATCCACTATTTTGGATTACAAGGATGTTGTGAACGGCTATGTGAAAGTGGAAGATTGGCGTGTAAAAGAGAATTCAACAGTTACCTACTCAGTAGGTGGTTTAATTCTTAGTAATTCAGGAGCGGTTACTGCCAATTACTGGTTGTCTGAAATATATGATCAGGAAATAGCAGATGCGCATCGAAATGCAGATATACATATCCATGACTTATCCATGCTAACAGGTTATTGTGCAGGCTGGTCTTTAAAACAGCTTATTACAGAGGGGTTAGGCGGAATTACTGGTAAGATTACTTCTGCACCTGCTAAACACTTGTCTGTTTTATGTAACCAAATGGTTAATTTCCTTGGTATTATGCAGAATGAATGGGCTGGTGCTCAGGCATTTTCATCTTTTGATACATATTTAGCACCATTTGTTAAAGTAGACAATTTAAGCTATTACGAAGTGAAGAAATGTATAGAAGCCTTTATCTATGGTGTAAACACTCCAAGTCGTTGGGGAACACAGGCACCTTTTTCAAATATTACATTGGATTGGACTGTGCCAAATGATTTAGCTGAACTACCTGCTCTTGTAGGTGGTGAAGAAATGGATTTTAAATACAAAGATTGTAAAAAAGAAATGGATATGGTT
>CAZKGP010000293.1:0-3381 GCA_964552225.1 uncultured Acetatifactor sp. | reverse complement strand
AACTTACCAAAAGGAACAGAACATTTTTTGACAGATATCCATGGAGAATGGGAACAATTTAACCATGTTCTTAAAAATGGTTCTGGGTCAGTTCGTCGTAAAATTGATGAAGAATTTGGTAATGCCATTAGTAATAGAGACAAAAAAAGTCTGGCAACACTGATATATTATCCAAAAGAGAAATTAGATATTGCACAAAGAGAAGAGGAAAATATTGACGATTGGTACAAAATTTCACTTCATAGATTGGTTCAGGTAATCAAAAGAGTTTCCTCAAAATATACTCGCTCCAAGGTTAGAAAGGCTCTTCCCAAAGATTTTGGGTATGTAATAGAAGAATTAATTACTGAAAAAGAAGAAATACAAGATAAAGAAGCTTATTACAACGAAATCATACATACAATTATTCGCATTGACCGTGCCCCACAATTTATAATTGAACTTAGTCAATTGATACAGCATTTGGTAATCGATCATTTACATATTGTGGGAGATATATACGATAGAGGACCCGGTCCACATATTGTTATGGATACTCTTTGTCAGTACCATTCTGTAGATGTACAATGGGGGAATCATGATATCGTATGGATGGGAGCAGCTAGCGGGCATTTGGCATGTATTGCTAATGTGGTTCGAATGTCAGCTCGTTATGGTAATTTAGCGACATTGGAGGATGGTTATGGTATTAACCTTCTGCCTCTTGCTACATTTGCGCTAGAAACATATGGAGATACTAATTGTGATGTGTTTACAATTAAGTATAATACAGATTATAATACCAAAGATTTGAATTTAGATACCAAAATGCATAAAGCAATTGCTATGATTCAATTTAAATTAGAAGGTCAAATTATGAAACACTATCCTGAATTTAAAATGGAAAATCGCTTGCTTTTGGATAAAATTAATTATAATACAAAGACTATTATGATAGAAGGTGTTGAATATCCTATAATTGATGTTGATTTTCCAACAGTTGATCCTCAAAATCCATATAAACTGACTGAGGAAGAAGTCAAAGTAATGGAGCGCCTTCAGCAGGCATTTATGAAATGTGAGAAATTAAATAAACATGTTCGCTTTCTTTTTTCAAAAGGTGGTATGTATAAAATATATAATGGAGTTTTGCTTTATCACGGTTGTGTCCCAATGAATTCCGACGGAAGTTTCACAAAAGTAAATGTTTGTGGTAAGGAATATAGTGGGAAAGCTTTGTATGATATCTTAGAGTACTATGCTAGAAGAGGATATTATGCTCAAGATGCCAGCGAAAAAGCAATTGGTCAGGATATTCTGTGGTATATCTGGACAGGTGCTGGTTCACCTGTATTTGGTAAAGAGAAAATGACTACCTTTGAACGATATTTTATTAAAGATGGTCAAACTCATATAGAGAAAAAGAATAATTATTACCTTTTATTAGAAAAGGAAGATACTGTAAACCATATCTTAGAAGAATTTGGTCTAGATATAGCAGATGCGCATATTGTAAATGGTCACGTTCCAGTAGAACAGATTAATGGAGAATCACCGATTAAATGTGGTGGGAAATTACTAATCATTGATGGTGGATTTTCCAGAGCATATCAAAAGAAAACAGGAATCGCAGGCTATACATTGGTATGTAACTCTAAAGGAATGCGACTTGTTGCCCATGAGCCTTTTCAATCTATGGAAACTGCTATTATTACGGAATCCGATATCTTGTCCGATTCTATTGTAGTAGAAACTTTTCCAGATAGAAGACTAGTAGCAGATACTGATATTGGATGTGAGATTAAAGAAAACATATATTATCTAGAGGAACTACTAAAAGCCTACCGTAACGGTACCATTTTAGAAGCCTTATAAATTAGAGTAAAAAGAGAGCAGGCACATATATTAATAATGTGCGCCTGCTCTTCTTTTTAATACTTAACGATTTGTGGTAGTATTGTTGTTTGTTCCGCCAACAATATCTCTTGTCACATTAGACACACCATCCGTTACGTCATCGACAACATTTCCAACCGTATTACCAACATCACCAACGGCATCTCCAACATTATCTAATACAGAATTATCTGTACCTGTTGTAGTACCGGTATTATCAGTACCGGTTGTAGCCCCAGTATTATCTGTACCATTCATATTAGTATCTGTGGTTTGGGTATTTTGATCTGTTGCTACTGTGTTCTTATCCCTATCGGTTGTTGTACCAGTTTGGGAATTTGTTCCCGCCATATTGCCGGAATTATTATCGACATTATCGTCAATTTTTGTGCAAGCTACAGCCATACATGCATATACAACCATTAAGCTTAGCAAGAGAAGCTTTTTACCTTTTTTCATAGTCCTCCTTCTGACACTTCTAAGCGTCTACCATAAATATGAAAGCAACAATTGCAAAAAATAAGCAATGTTTTATTGGTTAGCTCTGAATATATTATCTGTATGTTCTCGTTTTTTATTCAAAAGAGTGGTCAAAAAAAAATAATTATAGTAAAATAAATAGAAATGTATAAAAAAAGCAAATAGAATATATAAAGTACAGGAAGGAATTAATATAAATATGGAATTTAGACCATGTATTGATATACATAATGGAAAGGTTAAACAAATTGTTGGGGGAAGTTTAATAGATAAAAATAATCAAGCTGTAGAAAATTTTGTTGCTGATCAAGATGCAGCATTTTTTGCCAAATTATATAAAAAATATAAAATAAAAGGTGGGCATATTATTTTATTGAATCCTATTTCTAGTGAATATTATGAGGATACAAAACAACAGGCATTATTAGCATTAAAAGCTTATCCCAATGGATTGCAGATAGGCGGTGGTATTACACCGGAAAATGCAAAAGAATATTTAGATGCAGGTGCATCACACGTTATTGTTACATCTTATGTTTTTATGGATGGTAAAGTGCATTTTGACAGATTACAAGATATGGTAGAAGCAGTAGGTAAGGAGCGTCTTGTACTAGATGTTAGTTGCCGTAAAGTAGAGGATAGGTATAGAATCGTAACGAATCGCTGGCAAAGTATAACGGAGGAAGAGGTAACGGAAGAAACATTAAATAGACTTGCAGAGTACTGTGATGAATTTCTGATACACGCAGTTGATGTAGAAGGAATGGCTAATGGAATAGAAAGTGAACTGGTAGAACAATTAGGAAAATGGGGAAAGCTCCCTATTACATATGCGGGTGGAGTACATAATTTTGAAGATTTAATTAAACTGAAGGAACTTGGACAAAATAGATTAAATGTTACAATAGGAAGTGCGTTGGATTTATTTGGCGGAGATATGCCGTTTAGAAAAGTAGTGGAGTTTATGCAATAACCCCAAAAAGGACTGTTTTCGGATTATTCCGTAACAGTCCTTTTTGTTCCCAT
>CAZKGP010000292.1:0-3388 GCA_964552225.1 uncultured Acetatifactor sp. | reverse complement strand
GCCATAGCAAATATATTTGCTATAAATTCTTTCCCAGACGATTTCTCACCATTTAATATATAGGCATGGGAGATTTTATGCGTTAAAAGTGCATTACTTAAATGTTCTTTTAGCTGTTCTTGTCCAATAATGTCCTTGAATGTTGCCATCTTCAAAACCCCCTTCTGAAGCTCATCTTTTATGTAAAAATATCTAATAATAAACCTTTAATTTCACCGATTTTACTAAGAATGGCTAGATTATCTTTTTCGTCTTTCATTAATTCTTGAGCCAGCTCATCTAATGTTTCATCCACCAAGCGAATAATCCCATACACTCGATGCCGCCCCCTTTTGTCTAGAAAATTCTCTCTAGAAAAAGAATGAGAGTGAGAAACTATTTCATTCATAAAATCCTTTACTAAACCACGATAATGCTTCATATCTTTTACATCTCGACGCTTAGCAATCTTATTACCCTCCATGGTAATGGATTCCATCAAGCTCTGTAATTTAGCTTGTAATTCCGCCTCTTTTACATGACTAGCCAAGGTAAACTTGAATGTATCATCTGTCGGCAATGCTTGGGTTTTTGTCTCAATTGGAGCCCCCTGGCTAACTTGGTTTACTTTAACATCCACATTCTCATCCACCTTTCACTAGTTTTAATACCGCAGTATCTTAATCAACCTCAACTACTCTTATCATATTTGTCTTGCCCATTACTCCTAAAGGTACTCCAGCAGTTATAACTACCTTATCTCCCTTAGCAATATACCCTGCTTTTTTTGCTTCTGCAATTGCATCCTCAAATAATCCATCGGTTGTTTTTTCCTTTTTAATTAGCACAGGATTTACTCCCCATACTAAATTCATCTGACGACTTACTGAAGGATTGATGGTACATCCAATAATTGGACATCCAGGTTTATATCTTGAAATAGCCTCTGCTGTAAAACCAGACAATGTAACCGTAATAATTGCAGTAGCTTTTAAATCCATTGCTATGGTACAAGTAGCATATGCGATTGCTTTTGTAATATCAGTGTCATTATTATCATGACCCTTTATCATTCTACCTCTGTAATCAATATCTTTTTCAGCACATTCTGCAATTCTTGCCATTGTCTTAACAGCTTCTACTGGATACATTCCTGCTGCACTTTCACCAGATAACATAATTGCAGTAGTTCCATCATAAATTGCATTTGCAATATCAGTTGCTTCTGCTCTAGTAGGTCTAGGATTGGTAATCATTGATTCTAACATTTGTGTTGCTGTTATAACATGTTTGCCTTGAGCTACTGCTAGCTTAATCATTTTTTTCTGTAATACAGGAACTTCTTCTAAAGGAATCTCTACACCCATATCACCACGTGCAACCATAATACCATCAGCTACACTTAAAATTTCTGACACATTCTGTATACCCTGCATATTTTCAATTTTAGCAATAATTTTCATATTACTATTATTTTCTTCTAGAATCTGACGAACTTCTAAAATATCTTTTTTGGTTCTTGCAAAAGAAGCTGCAAGGAAATCAAAATTATTATCAATACCAAATTGAATATCTCTACGGTCAGCTTCACTGATATATGGCATAGATAATATTGCACCAGGTAAATTAATACCTTTACGATCTGATACCTTTCCACCGTTAATAATTCGACATATAACATCTGTACCTTGTATTTCGTCAACAATCATTTCTATTAAGCCATCATCAATTAAAATAGTTGCGCCAACAGAAATATCACTTTTTATGTTCTTATAGGAAACAGATGCTCTCTCGCTAGTACCTAAAACATCATCAGTAGTCAATACAAATTTCTGACCTGTAACTAACTCTGCCTTACCGCCTTCAAAATCTCTCAAACGGATTTCTGGACCTTTTGTATCTAATAAAGTTGCTATAGGAAGATCAAGTTCTTTTCTCACCTGATCAAATCTATCATACTTTGCTTTTTGTTCTTCATGTGAACCATGTGAAAAGTTGAATCTGGCAACATTCATACCCGCTAACATTATTTCTCTTAACTTCTCCAAATTTTCACTTGCTGGTCCAAGTGTACAAACAATCTTTGTCTTTCTCATTTTAAATCCCTTTCTTACTGCTATATTATTATTTTTATTTTGAGTATCTTTCTATTTAAGCACCGATACTTTGGTGTAACTATCATTGGATTTTATTCCCTGTACATTAAGTCCTTTTTCTAAATATTCATTAATAATTCTTATTATAATATTTGATATGTTCTCACCTGGTACAAGGATAGGTATTCCTGGTGGGTACAAATTAATAAAAGTACCTGAAATACGTCCCTCACTCTGCTCCAAATCGCACTCCTCGGTGTCACAATCCCATGCCAAAGAAAGAGGCATCTTAATGCTTGGTTTAAATTCTTTAATGGAAATAGAATCTTTGGTAACGTGATTTACAGTTATTTCACTATCTATTTCTAATAGTGCATTGGTCATACGGTCAAACCCTTCCTCCGTATCTCCAACAGTGAACATAGCTAATGCTGAACTCTCAGAAGCCATTTCTAATTGAAGCTTATATTTTTCAAGCAACAAATAATATAACTCCACTCCTGATATACTTAAATCTCCTACAAAAATAACTAACTTGCCTATATCTTGCTTATTCACATCTCTAGGCAAAAATCGTAAATGTCTGCACTCCGATAGTCTATCATACATCTTGTCCCATCTTTGAGCAAATTGTTCCAAAGCAACAATACCCTCTGACTTAATATAGTTTAGCGCACTATTAATGCTTGCCATTAATATATAGGATGGACTGCTAGTTTGGTAGATATTCAAAAAACGTTTGAGTTTTTCAATATTTATCCGTTTGCCATTTACATGCAATAATGCAGTTTGGGTCAATGCTGGTAATGTTTTATGTACACTTTGAATCACTATATCGGCACCCTTGCGGCAGCTATTCTCTGCAAAGGCTTTATGGAATCCAAGATGTGCACCATGTGCTTCATCTACTATTAAGGGAATGTTTCTGGCATGAACTATTTCTGCTATTTCCTGTATATTTGCAATTCTTCCTTCGTAAGTTGGTGATACTATTAAAACACCCTGAATGTCAGGATTATTCTCTAATCCTATGCGTATCTGTTCTGGAGTTATTGCTTCAAAAACATCATATCCGTTTACCATAGATGGATACAGATAAGATATTGTTAAATTTCTTAAATATGCTGCGTGGTATACCGACTTATGACAGTTTCTTGCCATCAATATATGACCGCCTTCTGGGAATACAGCACTTACTGCACTTAACACTCCACAAGTACTCCCATTTACCAAGTAAAAACTTTCTTCTGCTCCACACAAATCTGCTGCTTCCTTTTGAAGCTCTTGTAATATGCCTTCTGCCTGATGCAAAT
>CAZKGP010000291.1:0-3389 GCA_964552225.1 uncultured Acetatifactor sp. | reverse complement strand
TTTTGAAATTTTGCTCTATTTGATATAAATTTATCATCTTCCCATTCAAAATCCTTTACATCTGCAATCACAGATGCTGTTTCTGGGCGTTTTTGTGCTCCGTTTCCATAAGGGTCTGCTTTTAAGTAAGTAAGACCACCTTTTAATTTTATCTCAAATTTATAATTATCGCCTACTATAGCTCCTGGAATAAATATTTCAAAAATTCCAGAATCCCATAAGCGTCTCATTTGATGTGTTCTGCCATCCCAATCATTAAAATCACCTACCACACTGACTCTTAATGCATTTGGTGCCCATACTGCAAAGCTAGTTCCTTCCTCGCCATCTAATATACAAGGATGTGCTCCCAACTTTTCATAAATGGTATAATGAATTCCATTTCTAAACTTTTCAGTATCATTTTTGTTGATTATTGGTTTATGGCGATAAGGATCTTGATAAATAGAAAGCTCCTTTTTAGATTCATACGAAACTATATAATAATATGAATTAATAGCTTTTTCCTGTAATAAAACAGCAAAAAAACCTTCTTCATCAGCCATATCCATATCAATTTCCTGTTTTGTTTGATTTAAATAAATCTTAACCTCTTTCGCCTTCGGAAAAAAAGCCTGGACTAATGTTTTGCCTCCTACCTTTGTGGGGCCTAATATTTCATGAGGATTATCACTTTCAGAATAAATAATCTCCTCAATTTTGGGCCAATTCATTAACTTATAGAGTTTATTATTCATTTGCTATACCTGTCTGCGTGTTGCGACACGCCACCTGTCAAATTCGCATTTTTAATTTGGCAGTAGTTTACTTAATTATTCTTGTAAGCTATGTAAAAATAATCCACTTCTAAGCTTTGGTTCAAACCATGTTGACTTGGGTGGCATTAATCTATCCGCATCTGCAACTGCAAACAACTCGCCAATAGAAGTTGGGTACATGGAAAATGCAACTTTCATATCTGAATGTACCCTTCTTTCTAATTCTTCTAGTCCACGAATACCTCCAACAAAATCAATTCTTTCATCAGTCTTTGGATCTTCTATGCCAAGAATTGGCTTTAATATATTATCCTGTAAAACAGAAACATCCAAACTTTCTACCACATCATCTGTTCTAATAGATGCTTTAGCAGTAAGTTCATACCAGATATCTTCTAAATACATTCCAAAAGAGCCTTTTTTAATTGGTCTATAACCTTTTGTTCCTTTTTCAACCACATCAAATTTCACTTTTATTTCATCTAAAAACGCTTCCTTAGAAAAACCATTTAAATCTTTTATCACTCGGTTATAATCCATAATATAAAGTTCTTCATCTTGGAACAACACCGACAAAAAGTAATTGAATTCTTCTTCCCCTGTATAATTAGGATTGGCTTCTCTTCGCTTTAATCCTACTTTAACTGCAGACGCACATCGATGATGACCATCTGCAATATAAATTTCATTTAATTGTTCAAATGCATCAGATATAGTTTTAACATGCTCTGGGTTATCCATTACCCATACTTTATGTATAATACCATCCTCTGACTCAAAATCATTCACAGGTTTTGTTTCCATTGTTGTATTCATAACTTGTTTTAAAATCTTATTGTTTCGATATGCTAAGAAAATAGGCCCAGTTTGCACATTACATGTATCTACATGAGTAATTCTATCTTTTTCTTTATCTGCTCTAGTGTTCTCATGTTTCTTAATTATATTATTTAGATAGTCATCAATGGAGGCACAAGCAACAATACCAGTCTGACTTCTTCCATTCATAACTTGTTGATATAAATAAAAACAAGGCGTTTCTTCTTGTTTAAAAATACCTTGTTCAATTTGCTCCCATATCATTTCTTTGGCTTTTAAATAAACTTCTGGTGCATAGGTATCTACTTCTGGTCCAAATTGTGTTTCTGGACGATCAATTGCAAGAAATGTCTGTGGATTCTTTGCAACAATTTGAGTTGCTTCCTCTCTATTGTACACATCATAAGGTAATGCTGCTACCTTTTGCTCAAATCCGGGACTTGGACGATATGACTTAAATGGTCTAATTGTGGCCATGTTTATTCCTCACTTTTTTCTTTTTTGTATAATAATTACTTTAAAACCAACAGTTATGAATATTTTAACAAATTTAACTATACTTAACAAGCTTCTGATGCTAAAATATAAGGAGAATGTTTATTAGTAGAAAGGTTGTAGTAATAATGACAGATCAACACAAACAAATATTAAATCGTATTAATCAATATGCAGAAAAGGTTATGGGCGACATTGACCCTCAAAAAGTACAAGTTTCTGTACAACTAGACAAGCTTAGACCAATTATGGAAGAAATATCGGCAGAAATGAATATGAGTTTAGAAGATTTTTTTGTATTATATATGGATATACAAAGTGAAGCTTCTTGTCTTTCAGATGCTAAGTTGCAAGAAGGACTAAAAGATCTTAATCAAGGAGAAGGAATGCCTATCCTTTATCGCTAACGCATATAAAAGTAATTGTCAATTCAAAAAGCTGTGTTTCCCCAATCTTATCTTCATATGATTGGGGAAGCACAGCTTTTTAATTATTTTACAATACGAATTCTTATTACGCCATCAATAGCTTTTAGCTTATTAATAATTTCATCTGTTATTGGAACCTCAACATCCAGCATGGTATATGCGATATCTCCACGAGATTTGTTCATCATATCAGAGATATTAATGTTCAGCTCACCAAAACAAGCAGTAAATTTTGTGATTGTATTAGCAATATTCTTATGGAAAATTGCAATACGACTAGCTTTTTCGCAAATACCCATATCACAATTAGGGTAGTTAACACTATTTTTAATGTTACCATTTTCCAAATAATTCTTCATCTCTTTTACTGCCATTTTTGCACAGTTGTCTTCAGACTCCTCTGTACTAGCGCCTAAATGAGGAATAACAATACAACCTTCTGCTCCTGCAGTAGTTGTATTTGGGAAATCTGTTACATAACATCCTACTTTTTTGTTTTTTAACGCTTCTAACATATCTCTTTCATTTACCAAAAGATCTCTAGCGAAGTTTAAGATAACAACATTATCTTTCATCATTTCAATGCTTTCTGCATTGATCATACCTTCTGTAGAATCTAATAGTGGCACATGAATGGTGATATAGTCACAATTTTGATATATTTCTTCAACATTAACTACGCGTTTTACACCACGGCTCAAATCCCATGCTGCATCAACAGAAACATAAGGGTCATAACCATATACTTCCATACCTAGATGTGTAGCCGCGTTAGCAACCTTAACACCAATTGCTCCAAGTCCAATGATACCTAGTTTTTTACCATTGATTTCAGTTCCTGCAAATTTTCCTTTTTCTTTTTCAGCAGCCTTTGCAATATTTTCATCAT
>CAZKGP010000290.1:0-3405 GCA_964552225.1 uncultured Acetatifactor sp. | reverse complement strand
TTAATATTAAATTTACAGAAGGAAACTGCTATGGACTGATTGGTGCAAACGGTGCTGGAAAGTCTACGTTCCTAAAAATTCTTTCTGGAAGCTTAGAAACAACAACGGGAGATATTGTAATTACCCCAGGGGAACGTCTTTCTTTTCTAGAACAGGACCATTTTAAATATGATGATCAAATTGTTATGGATACTGTAATTATGGGAAACGAACGTCTCTATGAGATTATGAAAGAAAAAGATGCCATTTATGCAAAGGAAGATTTTACAGACGAAGATGGTATTCTTGCAAGTGAATTAGAAGGTGAATTTGCTGAAATGGATGGTTGGGAATCAGAATCCAATGCCGCTATGCTTTTAAATGGCCTTGGTGTTGATACTGCATTTCATTATACTGAAATGAAAAACTTAGACAGCTCCATTAAGGTTAAAGTGTTGTTAGCGAAAGCTCTCTTTGGTAATCCAGATATCTTATTATTGGACGAGCCTACTAACCATTTAGACTTAGATGCGATTGCATGGTTGGAAGAATTTTTGATTAACTTTGAGAATACTGTTATCGTGGTTTCCCATGATCGTTATTTTCTGAATAAAGTATGTACCCATACAGCTGATATTGATTATGGCAAAATACAGCTATATGCTGGAAATTATGACTTCTGGTATGAATCAAGCCAGTTATTAGTAAAACAAATGAAGGAAGCCAATAAGAAAAAAGAAGATAAAATCAAAGAATTGCAAGACTTTATTTCTCGTTTCTCTGCAAATGCTTCCAAGTCCAAACAAGCAACATCTAGAAAACGAGCTTTAGAAAAGATTGAATTAGATGACATCAAACCATCTAGTAGAAAATATCCTTATATTGACTTCCGTCCTGAACGTGAAATCGGTAATGAGGTATTAAGCGTAGAAAATATTTCCAAAACCATTAATGGTGAAAAAGTATTAGACAACGTTAGTTTTATTATTGGACATGAAGATAAAGTTGCTTTTGTTGGTAGTAATGAACTAGCTAAAACTACTCTTTTCCAGATATTAACAGGTGAAATCGAGCCAGATGAAGGAAGCTACAAATGGGGTATCACTACATCTCAGGCTTACTTCCCCAAAGACAATACAGAAGAATTTGACAATGATATGATTATCGTTGATTGGTTAACTGGCTACTCTCCTATTAAGGATGTTACTTATGTTCGTGGTTTCTTAGGACGTATGCTTTTTGCTGGAGAAGATGGAGTCAAAAAAGTTAAGGTTCTTTCTGGTGGTGAAAAAGTACGTTGCTTATTATCTAAAATGATGATTAGCGGTGCTAACTGCTTGATTTTTGATGAGCCTACTAACCATTTAGATATGGAATCTATTACAGCACTAAATAACGGATTAATTAAATTCCCAGGTGTTGCAATATTTTCATGTCATGATCACCAATTTGTACAGACTACTGCAAACCGTATCATTGAGATTTTACCAAATGGTTCTATCGTAGATAAGATTACTACTTATGACGAATATCTTGAAAATGATGAGCTTGCAAGAAAACGTACTGTATTTACAGCCAACAAGGAAGATGATAATGATTAATACCAACCCAGTTGATTTACATGTACATTCCACTCATTCTGATGGCACCTTGTCTCCTACTCAGTTGGTTGACTTGAGTTTAGAAAAGGGTCTTAGCGCTTTTGCATTAACAGACCATGATACCGTGTCCGGACTGAATGAAGCAATTTCTTATAGACAAGGATTGTGCCAAAATGGGCAAAAAGTTCCGGAAATCATTCCAGGAATTGAGCTTTCAACTCATTATAACAATAAAGATATTCACATACTTGGTTTATATATTGATTATGAGAATAAAGCCTTTCAATCTCAGCTAGATGAATTTGTGGATTCTCGAATCAAGCGCAACATTAAAATGTGTAAGCTACTTCAAGAACATGGAATTGCAATTACTTATGAGCTATTACTGGAAGCCTTTCCAAATGCAGTAATTACTCGTGCACATTATGCACAATTCCTTTTATCAAATGGATATGTTAAAAGCGTAAATGAAGCCTTTGACCGCTATATCGGTGATTATGCTTCATGCTTTGTTCCAAGAGAAAAGGTAACTCCCGCCCAAGCAATTGATTTGATTCTTCAAGCTGACGGAATTCCCGTATTGGCTCACCCCCTTCTCTACCATATGGGCCATGAGCGATTGGATGCTTTAATTGGCGAATTAAAAGATGCTGGGTTATTAGGGCTTGAAGTTATCTACTCTACCAACAGTACCTCTGATGAACGAGAACTTCGTAATTTAGCGGCAAAACATCATTTGTTAATTACTGGTGGCTCTGATTACCATGGCGACAATAAACCCCGACTTGACTTAGGTGTTGGATATGGCAATTTATTTGTTCCAGAGGACGTATTAACTCAAATTAAAAAGAGCAGACAATATCTCCTCTTTACTGATATGGATGGCACCTTATTAAACGATAAATGTGAGATTAGCCCCACCTTAAAAAAAGGAATAGACCAGCTTACAGAAAAAGGACATCATTTCATTTTGTCTTCTGGACGTCCTTTACCAAGTATATTAGAAATGAGAGAAAAATTAGAATTGCTCTACCCTAATATGCTAGTAATCTCTAATAATGGGGCTTTAATATATGATTGTGATAATGAGGAACAAATTCTAGCACATAAAATTGTCCAAGATGATATTCGCTACATTATTCAAGAAGCAGAAAATATGGGGCTTCATATACATGGCTATACAGATACTGAAATTGTATGCCACGAGGAAAACGATGAAATAAGGTTCTATACTAGCAGAATCCATTTACCTCTAAAATGTGTAGATGATATAGCCGCTAATTTAGAAAATGGGACCTTTAAATTGCAAGCCATACATCTAACAGATAAAACTCGTTTGGAAGCATTTAGAGACCATATACGCTCCTTTTGCGAAGGTCGAATACAGATGTTTTTCTCAAACGAACAATACTTAGAGATACTTCCTATTGCAGCAGATAAAGGTAGCGCATTAAATTTTGTACAAGATTATCTTTATGCCCCCAAAAGTCATACTTATGCTGTGGGTGATGCAGAGAATGATATTTCTATGTTAAAAGCTGTAGGAACTGCTGTTGCAATGTTAAATGCCTCTGACGCTGTAAAAGAAACTGCAAATATGATTACCCAAAATGACAATAATCATGATGGTTTATTAGATGTAATTCATAAAATTCTATCTTAACTTTTATACATTAATTAAGGCTGCTGTATGCTTTGTGCTTACTAAAACACATCACATACAACAGCCTTTATTACGTTCATCGTGCCATTTAACACTGCACTATTAAATATCTGCCATCACCTATATCAAAGACCTCAGAAGCTTCAAGAATTTCATCATCTA
>CAZKGP010000289.1:0-3420 GCA_964552225.1 uncultured Acetatifactor sp. | reverse complement strand
GTCAACTGCTGGAATGATGGGACGTTCCTCAGCACTACTTTCTTCTGTTGTTTGGTTTGGTTCTGATGTTTGACTAGGTTCAGGTTCTGAAGTTTGGCTCGGTTCGGATAGTCTAGATAAATATCCTGTTACATCATTCATCTTTCCCGTAAACATAAGTAATCCCATAACAACCATAAGTATACCACCTATTTTAATAGTATACTTTACAATATTTCCATATTTCTTAAAAAATTCAAGCAAAGAAGTAGTAAAGATACCCACTGCTAAGAATGGCAGAACAAATCCCAATGTATATACTGCAATTAAAAAGAATCCATATCCCTTTGTTTTGGCAGATGCTGTCATTAGTAAAACACTGGTAAGCGTTGAACCTACACATGGAGTCCATGCAAAGCTAAAGGTGAAGCCCATAATAAGTGCAGTAATGGGAGACATTGCTAAAGGATTTATCTTAAGTGGCAATCTATGTTCTTTACTAAATGTCTTAGACGTTCCCAAAAATCCTAAGTGATATAATCCAATTAAAACCACAATAATACCGCCAATTTTAGCAAACAACATTTGATTTTTATGGAAAAATCCTCCCAAAGAGGAAACCCCTAGTCCTAATGCAAAAAAGGTAAAGCTTACACCGATTACAAAGAAGAAGGTGTGTAGCATAACTTTACTTTGCTTATAATATATTCTACCATCCTCACCTTTTACCCCAGTTCCTCCTGATAAATATCCAATATAGAGGGGAATAAGAGGAAGTACACATGGTGAAAAAAAGCTTAGTAATCCCTGTAAAAATACAGTAAACATTGGCACACTAATATCTAACGAAAATCCCATTCATAAACTCCTATATCTCTTTTTTTAATATATTAATTATAAGTAGCTTTTACACTATTTTTATAGTATTCATTATTATTTTATCTGTCAAGTAATTGAAGCCTTAATTAATTTGTATATCTTACCAATTTGATTTATACTTATGGATGATATTTTTGATGTAATGCAACAAAAGGAGAACATGGTATTATGAGTAACAAAAAAAAGGTGGATTTTGCCTTATTAAAAAAATTATTTTGGACTGTTTTTTCATTAAGCGCTTGTACATTTGGAGGCGGTTTTGTAATTGTATCTCTTATGAAGAAAAAAGTAGTAGAAGAACAGCAGTGGTTAGAGGAAGATGAGATGTTGGATATTACAGCCATTGCGCAATCATCACCAGGGCCCATTCCTGTCAATGCCTCTGTCATTCTTGGATATCGTCTGCATGGTATTCTAGGCTCTTTCGTAGCAGTATTTGGTACTATTTTGCCACCAATGATACTTTTATCAATTATTGCGATTTTCTATGATCAGTTTCGCTCCAATCATATTATTTCTATTGCACTTACTGTTATGCGTGCAGGTGTTGCTGCAGTTATCTTTGATGTGGTAATTAACCTAGCTAAAAATGTATTGCATACAAAAAGAGTCTTATACATTGTATTAATGATTATCACTTTTATAATGGGGTATTTTTTCAAAGTAAGTGCCATGATAATTATTTTATGTTGTCTAGTAACAGGATTTGCATGTGTTATTTTGGAAATAAGAAAAAAGAAAGAAGGTATATAAAATGAAAATTCTATTGCAATTATTTCTTAGCTTTTTTCAAGTAGGTTTATTTAGTGTTGGAGGCGGTTATGCTGCCATTCCTTTGATTCAGAACCAAATTGTAAATGTCTGGGGTATTATGACTTTGGAAGAATTTGCAGACTTAATAACCATAGCAGAAATGACTCCAGGACCCATTTCTATTAATTCAGCTACCTTTGTAGGTATGCGTGTTGCAGGGTTACCTGGTGCTATTGTTTGCACCTTCGCTTGTGTCCTGATGCCTTTTACTATTTGCTTAATACTGGCATATTATTACTATAAATACCGTAATTTTTCTGGTGTTCAAACAGTATTGGGATGTTTAAGACCTGCTGTGGTATCCTTAATTTCTGGTGCTGGCCTATCTATTTTTGCCTTGGCTATCTTTCGTAATGGAGCCTTTGATTTATCCTTAGGTAATCTAAAGTATATAGAAATTGGTATTTTTTGCATCTGTTTATTTCTCTTAAGGAAATTCAAAATTAGCGCCATTAAGATTATTTTAGGTTCTGGTGTGGTGGGAACCATACTTTATCTTGTATTCCCTTCGTTAATATAGTAATCAAAAAAAGAGCCTAGGCTCTTTTTTATTCTATAAATATCTATATAAGGTTATGGTGGCATTGTTTCCCGCCTGAATAATCTGAGCTTTATCTATCATCATCCCCACTAAAAGCAACTGTCTAGATTCTCCTGAATTACCAGAACCTGCAAGTTCCCAATACACATCTTCCATTCCATCATTTTTGGGCTCATCTAAATAGGTTTGCAAATCTTGTAACTTATCTTGATACTCCAAATCAAAATCAGATGTAATGGTTATGATAAATTGATCAGGTTTACGCTCAATGCTTGCAGTAGTATTCATCGCACCAATTGCAAAAAAGAATAGTGTAAGCTCCTCTACAATTCTAGTCACCTTTTTTTCTTCGTGAATCATCCTTGTTCCTTCCCCATCCACTGAAGTAGATGTTTCTTCTTTTTATGATCAAATTCTTTCATAAAACTTTCTAATAGTGGAATCATTACAACAGCTACCCAACCTGCACTAAATCCATTATTATATAAATTCAATCCACCGTACATCTGGGGTGTACATATTACAATAGCTGCATGTAGCATTCCTGCAATGATACCTGCTATTTTTCCAAATTGTCCCCCTATCGGAGCTACTCCCACTGCGAATAGAGCTGCCAATTGAATAGAAGGAGTGGTTAGTTGCTGTTGTGTAATAAAAGTGGATAGAAACACACCGAATAATGCAGGTAAATAATTACGCAAATGAACACCAAAGGCAGCAAATCCAAATGCAGTTATAATCGCTCCAACTACAGGACCTGAAAAATCTCCCTTAATCAGTAGAATATAAGTTGCTCCAATTATTCCCACAAGTCCCATATTAATCAAAGTAGCTCCTGGTCCGCTCATAACTACAAAGTCAGCAATGGCACGCCCTGGATGCTTCATAATTTTTCTTAAGCCCTTATCTTTATCTTGATTGATTAGCAAACCAAATAAAATGGCAACTGCAAAGTACAAATATAAGCCAATAATAATTGGCAATGGACTTCCTGCTTTCCAAATAAATACCGATTTACTTTCTATCCCCAAAGAACGGAAAATACTAACTAATATAAAAGCTAAAATTCCTGCTGAAAATCCTACATTAAATAAATTATACCCCATATGCATAGATACTGTATGCACCGAAAGGGGCACTAATACAAATCCAATAAAAACACCAAATACAATGGCAATCAATACATTTCTATATCCTGGAAAAGGCAT
>CAZKGP010000288.1:0-3443 GCA_964552225.1 uncultured Acetatifactor sp. | reverse complement strand
TAACCAAATCTGAGTCTATAAATTTATATCCCAGGACCTTTGCAAGAACAACACCAATCGTACTTTTCCCTGACCCAGGCATGCCAATTAATATAATATTACCATTTTTCTTCATATTCTTTTCATCCTTAAGACTACGCCCATGCTAGGCGCAAAACCAAAAGCGGGAATCATCTCCCCGCCTTTTATTTCGCTAGACTATTAGTTTACTACCCTAAATATGCAATTACTTCGACCTCACACAATACGTTTTTAGGTAAGGTTTTAACAGCAACACAGCTTCTTGCCGGTTTATCAGTAAAATACTTTCCATAAATCTCATTAAACGTATTGAAATCGCCCATATCTGCCAGAAAACAAGTAGTCTTAACTACTTTGCTATAATCTATTCCAGCTTCTGTTAAAATTGCTCCAATATTTTGCATTACCTGTTCAGTCTGTGTAACAATATCGTCCCCTTCAATATTGCCATTAGCAGGATTAATTGCTATTTGTCCTGATGAAAAAAGAAACTTTTCTACAATAATTCCTTGTGAATAAGGTCCTATTGCTGCTGGTGCTTTGTCAGTTGAAATTTTTTGTAACATAATCGTACTCCTCTTCCAATTTATAATTTTAGATCTTTAAAACTTAATTTATATTAACTTCCGGTTCGTCAAATTCTACTGTTACATAGAACCCGCTAGGCCGTTCTTCAATATTTGTCACAATACCTTCTTTGGTTTTTAATCGATGAATAAATGGAATATTAGGCGACATTGCCAAGGAAGGATCTATTGTGTAATAGTAATTACTTGGTAATACTCCTTCAGTTACTGTTATATTTTGTCCATTCTCAATCAGACCTTGGCGTTCCATTTTAAACTCAATCTTTCGCATGTTATCACTTCCTATTAATCATTAGTTTGGTAAAATTCCTTCGATAATTATTCCATGGGCAATGCCAGGAACTGTTTGCCCTTCGTTAAAGCTGGTTTTACTTAGCAATGCTCCTGTTGGAACAAATAACACCTTTTTCCATTCATGCTCTTCTATCTTTTTCAAGATATATGCAGATAAGGTTACAGCACAGCAACCACAGCCACTGCCACCAGCATGGGTATCTTGAGCACTTTTATCATATATTTCAATTCCACAATCCATATGAACCGCAGAAATATCATATCCTCGTTCTCGAAGCAAATCCACTAAAACAGTTTGTCCAACATATCCCAAATCACCTGTAATGATATGATCATAATCTTCTGGTTTGGCATTAAAGTCCTTGAAATGTTGTTCAATTGTGTCTGCTGCCGCTGGTGCCATACATGCTCCCATATTCATGGAATCTTTCAAACCAAAATCCACAATTTTACCAACTGTTATGCCACATATACGAGCTCTAGGTTGATCCCCTGGC
Source organism: uncultured Acetatifactor sp. (assembly GCA_964552225.1). Classification (GTDB taxonomy): domain Bacteria; phylum Bacillota; class Clostridia; order Lachnospirales; family Lachnospiraceae; genus Acetatifactor. The sequence goes on along the minus strand of CAZKGP010000288.1, from coordinate 2,044 downwards.
TCTTTTCCTAATATAAAAGCTCCGCTTCCCGTTACTGTCCATGATGCAGATAACGGTCTTTGATTCCCGTATTCTAATGGAAATCTAAACTCCTTTTCAGCACTTGCAAAATGACTAGAGGTAACACATACTACATTATCTGCATATCCCCCTGCTATCGCCATGGCACCTAATGCCATAGATTCACCACAAGTAGAACATGCACCATATACTCCAAATAATGGTATCTCATAAGTTGCTATGCCAAAAGAAGTTGCAATAGATTGACCAAGCAAATCACCTGCAAAAATATAAGTAATATCTTCTTGTTTCAGCTTCGCTTTCCCTAACGCTAAATATACTGCATCCTTTTGCAGATTACTTTCTGCCTCTTCCCAAGTTTCGCATCCAAAGAGGTCATTTTCACCCACCATATCAAACAACTCTCCTAATGGACCCTCACCCTCCTTAGTACCTACTACACTTGCACTATTTCTAATATATACTGATTCTTGTAATGAAATACTAGCTTTCCCTATTTGCTGATTCATATATGATAACTCCTTCCATAAAAATTGTTAGTCATTATCATATCCATTATTTATCAAATTATTTACTATTGTGCTGGTGCTGGTTCTACTACCTTAACCAAGCTAGACACCACATATAATACTTTATCATCATATTCCACTCTAGACCAGCCTGAATCAATATCATATCCAGTACGATGCATTTGAACTCCAGCTTCCAAAACCGTATATATATTTTCGTCACCTTCTGTTTGTGGTTCGATTCTAACATTCACTAAAATTTTGGGAGTTACTGTATCGTCACAATTGGTAAATTTAATGGTACGGTTGTTGCTTGTAACAACTGTATTAGGATCCTTAGCTGGAGTACTATAATCTACTGGTTTATAATTCAAGTCTGTTGTTAAATAATTAGAAACTGCATATACAGTTTGTCCATTATATTCTAACTTTGACCATCCTGTATCAGCATTAATTCCAACACGAGTTACTACTTCACCATTTTTAATTTGAGCAACAAGATTCTTCTCATCACCAGCTTGAGGCAAAGTACGCAGATTAACCATTTCTTTAGCCATAACAGATTCTTCTACGCTTTGAAAAGTCATATCCTCTTGACTCTCAGTTGGAACTTCTTCTGGTGCTTTGGTATTAGGGGTTGTTTCCACTGATGGTTCAGAAGATTCTGGCAAAGTTTCCTCTGTACTCATTGGAATACTTTCCTTGGTATCTTCTGTTGTATCTTCTACAGTATTTTCCATAGTATTTTCATTCGTTTTTTCTATAAATTGTTGTTGCGTCTGACCATTAGCCACTTGATTACTATCGCCCTTATTGGGGTGAGCCATCATCCAGATTACAACGCACAATAGTATGATTGCTATGGTTGCAAGGACTATCGTTACAATCATGAGTATAGGCTTTTTGTTACCATCTACTATGAATCCCAAATCTTCCCCAGCGCTACTACCGAAATTATTTTCAAATTCTTCTTCAAATTCGTTTTCATCATTTTTATTTTGCATAGTTACTTACGCCTTCCCTTTTAAAAATTTTTCCCTATATATATTTCACCTTTGTTTATAAAAAAATCCTTTAATGTTAGCATATTTACTTTTATATTACTTGTCAATTAGTAAAGTATATGTTTTTCTTAATTTTGCCTTAATTTGGGATATTTTATACATATATAGGTTTTATATTTTATAGTGTTTTGTAATAATTTCGCCAAATTATTTCATCTGCTTTATCAAGTATTATACCCAAAAAAGGATGTTAACACAATTAGAAACGTCAATGCATTCCTGTCATTTAAAACAAAGCTATCGATTCTCTTAAAATCCTCAAAAATTTAGAGGTGCCGAAGCACCTCCATCTCCTAAACCTCTTGCAAAATATACAATTCTGGTTTATAATCAAATCAGAAACCGACGGATATTGACATGTCCAACGGTTGCAATCGGAAACATATAAAGTGTTAATAAAAAGAAATTAACGGATTATAGGCTATCCTCTACGGCTAATAGAGGATAGCC
>CAZKGP010000287.1:0-3464 GCA_964552225.1 uncultured Acetatifactor sp. | reverse complement strand
CATTCAAGAAATGAAGATGAAGGAGAAAAAGGAGCAAAAAAATGAGGATTTATAATACATTAACAAAGAAAAAAGAAGAATTTATACCAATAGAGCAAGGAAAAGTTAAGATGTATGTATGCGGCCCTACTGTATACAATTTGATTCATATAGGAAATGCCCGTCCTATGATTGTATTTGATACAGTACGTCGTTATATGGAGCATAAGGGATATGAAGTAAACTATGTATCTAACTTTACAGATGTAGATGATAAAATTATTAAAAAAGCAATAGAAGAAGGCGTTGATGCTTCTGTTATTTCAGAGCGCTATATTGAAGAGTGCAAAAAGGACATGAAAGCCCTAAATGTAAAGCCAGCAACAGCCCATCCCAAGGCTACAGAAGAAATTTGCGGAATGTTAGACATGATTAGTAGATTAATAGAACAAGGTCATGCTTACAGTGTGGCAGATGGTACTGTGTATTTTCGCACTAGAAGTTTTCCTGAATATGGTAAACTGTCTCATAAGAATTTGGAAGATTTACAGGCAGGAAATCGTTCCTTACTAGTATCAGGGGAAGACCAAAAGGAAGAGGCTCAAGACTTTGTACTTTGGAAACCCAAAAAGGATGGGGAGCCTTATTGGGAAGCTCCATGGTGTAATGGTCGTCCTGGCTGGCATATTGAATGTTCTGTTATGAGTAAGAAGTATTTGGGTGATGAAATTGATATTCATGCAGGTGGAGAAGACTTAGTGTTCCCTCACCATGAAAATGAAATTGCACAATCAGAAGCGGCAAATGGTAAACAATTTGCTAAATACTGGATGCACAATGCCTTTTTAAATATTGATAATAAGAAAATGTCTAAATCATTAAATAACTTTTTTACAGTACGCGATATTAGTAAAAAATATGACTTGCAGGTGGTTCGATTCTTTATGTTATCGGCTCATTACCGTAGCCAACTTAACTTCAGTGATGAATTGATGGAAGCGGCTCAAAACGGATATGATAGAATCGTTACTAGTGTAGAAAATTTGAAATATTTATATGAGAATAGTAATAAAGATGGAATCACTGAGTCGGAAATTGCTTTAAAAGAACAGGCAAATGGTTTTATCGATAAATTTGATAAAGCAATGGATGATGATTTTAACACAGCAGATGCACTAGCAGCTATTTTTGAGTTGGTTAAATTTGTGAATACAAATACCAATGAAGAAAGTAGCAAAGAATTTTTAGTTGCATTAAAGGAAGAGATTGTTTCTTTGTCTGATATTTGTGGACTAATTGTAGAAAAAAAAGAAGAAATTCTGGATACTGAGATAGAACAATTGATTGAAGATAGACAGTCAGCTAGAAAAAATAAAGACTTTAAAAGAGCTGATGAGATTCGTGATATTTTGTTGGAAAAAGGCATTGTATTAGAAGATACAAGAGAAGGTGTAAAATGGAAGAGAGCTTAAGTATACTTGCTAAAATTAAGCAAACATTTCAGTGCGAGGAAATAGATGTGCGTACCTATTCCCCACTAACCCTTGCATATATTGGAGATGCTGTTTATGATTTAATTATCAGAACAGTAGTCGTAGAACGTGCAAATCGTGCAGCCAACGACTTACACAAGAAAACAGTGAAATACGTAAAGGCAGAAACACAGGCTTTACTAATTGAGGCATTACTTCCTCGTTTAACGGAGGAAGAGGAGGCAGTATATAGAAGAGGGCGCAATGCCAAATCGGCTAATACTGCCAAGAATGCTTCTGCGGCAGAATATCGTAAAGCAACAGGATTTGAGGCAGTGATTGGCTTTCTATATCTGTTGGACAGGCTAGATAGAATATTAGAATTAGTTAAATACGGAATAGAAGAAATTGAGTTGGCTATATAGAAAGGGCAAATATGGGATACCAAGAATTTATAATTGAAGGAAGAAACGCTGTTATTGAAGCGTTTCGCGCAGGCAAAACAATTGATAAGATATTTATACTAGATGGCAGCCAGGATGGTCCAATGATGACCATTAAAAGAGAAGCTAGAAAGAACGATACCTTAATTAAATTTGTTGATAAAGAACGTTTGGATCAAATGTCTGAAACGGGGAAACATCAGGGCGTCATTGCTTATATTGCAGCTTATGAATATGCAGAAGTAAGTGATATGATTGCAGCTGCAAGGGAAAAAGGGGAACAACCTTTTCTTTTCTTGTTGGATAATATTGAAGACCCACATAATTTGGGAGCGATTATTCGTACTGCCAATTTGGCTGGAGCCCACGGGGTGATTATACCCAAAAACAGAGCGGTGGGTTTGACTGCAACGGTTGCTAGAACATCAGCAGGAGCACTGAATTATACTCCAGTAGCCAAAGTAACCAATTTATCAAAAACAATTGAAGACCTTAAAAAAGAAGGACTTTGGTTTGTTTGCGCCGATATGGGTGGAACTACTATGTATCAGCTTGATTTGAAAGGACCAATTGGTTTGGTTATTGGAAGTGAAGGAGATGGTGTTGGCCGTCTTGTAAAGGAAAAGTGTGATATGGTGGCATCTATTCCCATGAAAGGAAATATTGATTCCTTAAATGCATCTGTTGCAGCAGGAGTGTTAGCTTTTGAAATTGTCCGCCAACGTTTGAGTTAAGTGAGGTAAGTTGTATATGAAGTATAAACAGAGCGATTCTGAATATGGGCAATTTACAGATGAAGAATTAATTGATCGCTTACGTAATGGAGAGGGTGAGATTTCAGAGTATATCTGCGATAAATATAAAAATTTAGTTAGAAAAAAAGCACAATCTATGTTTATTCTTGGAGGAGATAATGAAGATCTCATTCAAGAAGGAATGATTGGATTGTTTAAGGCCGTTCGCAACTATGATTGTGGAAGAGACGCTAGTTTTTATACATTTGCAGACTTATGCATCAGCCGTCAGATGTATACGGCTGTCCAAGCATCAAGACGTCAGAAGCATATACCACTGAATACTTATGTTTCTTTATATAGTACCTCTATGGAAACAGGAGAGAAGAACATAGGAGAATTAGTAGATGCCCTTGCGGATACAAGAGAGTTAAATCCAGAAGAGTTATTTCTAGATAAGGAACGTGTTGCATACTTGGAGGCGGCGATTGAAAAGGAATTGAGTACCTTTGAAAAACAGGTGTTAGATTTATACATGACCAAAATGAGCTATACTGAAATCGCTAAGGTTCTTGGAAGAGATGAGAAATCTACAGACAATGCTTTAAATAGGTTGAAGGCTAAAATTCGTAAAATGTTATAAAAGCAAGTTGTAAGACTTTGTGGCTACGTTGGCGGTTTTCCCTCTAAGATATATTGGCAGTCCGCTTTTCAAGGCATTCTGATGAGCCCTTAAAACTTGTAGCTTACGTTGGCGGTTTTCCCCCTAAGGTATATTGTCAGTCCACTTCTCTAAGCATTCCGATGAGCCCCTAAACATTGAAAGCATGTGCAGC
>CAZKGP010000286.1:0-3468 GCA_964552225.1 uncultured Acetatifactor sp. | reverse complement strand
AAATTCAAGCATTTCCTCAGCTGCCTTCTCCTCATCTATCCCCTCTACTGAAATAGTTATCTCATCTTCATGTCCTATTCCCAAAGACATAACTGCTATCACATTTCTTAAAGGTATACTCTTATCATTATAGTGAATTAATATTTCACTTTCATATTCCCTACTTTTCATTGCAATGGCTCCTGCAGGTCTTGCATGCATTCCTACCATATCTTTCACTATGTAATTAAATTCGATCAAAATCTTCACCAATCCTTTCTTAATTTATCAATTAATGCTTCTACCTCTGTTTGTGTTGCTAAATTTTCTGAAAATGCACTGGCACTTCCTGTATATAGTCCATAATAAAACGCCTTTTCATAATCACCATAAGTAATATAACCATATAAGAACCCCGCCACCATAGAATCTCCTGCGCCTACTGAATTCACGACCTTACCGGCTGGTGCCTGAGCATGGTATACGTTTCCATTTTCAGTCACCAACACTGCACCATCTCCTGCCATCGAAACCAACACATTGCGAGCACCTTTTTCTTGCAATTTCACTGCATGCATAATTACTTCTTCCTTGCTCCCGAACGTTGTTTCAAATATGTCTTCCAGCTCATGAATATTAGGTTTAATAAGAAAGGGGCGTAAAGGCAGTACGTTTGTCAGTAAATCCTTTGTAGCATCCACCGCAATTAAGATTCCCCTGTTATTGTAGCGCGACATAATATCTTGATAAATGGTAACCGGAACTGAAATCGGTATACTTCCCGATAATACCAACACATCTCCTTCCTTTAAACCATCCAACTGTTTAAAAAGAGAGGCCAGGCACTCAGGAGAAACTTCAGGTCCCATTCCATTGATTTCCGTTTCTTTTTCTGATCTTATTTTAACATTAATTCGAGAAAAACCATTAGAAATATTTATAAATCTTTCGGATAATCCTATCTCTGTAACTTTTCTTCGTATTTCTTCTCCAGTAAATCCCGCAACGAACCCTAAAACAGTACTTTGCAACCCAAGGTTTTGTAACACAATAGAGACATTAATTCCTTTTCCTCCTGGAAAAATAATCTCTTTTTCTGTTCGATTCACCGTTCCCTCTCTAAGCCGATTCATGTTCACTATATAATCTAGCGAAGGATTTAGCGTTACTGTGTATATCATGGGAACTCCTTTCAAATAAGCATTTGAGATTACAAGCACGTTCCTAATATAATATCATTATATACATATTTAAGTAAATAACTAATTAATTAAATTATTATCTTGACCTTGGTATCATACCAAGGTTTATGATTAATTCATACATTGGAGAAGAGGTTGAATAAAAATGAAAAAACTAATTAAAAATACTTGGAAGAATAACTTAGAATTGTTTGCACCTAAAAAAATAGGATCCATTCTGCTAGGTGCGGCTATATATACTTTTGGAATTTATAATATTCACCAACAGACCAACATTACAGAAGGTGGAGTATTGGGAATGATCCTGCTACTAAATCACTGGCTAGGACTTTCACCCGCCATTATTACACCTATATTAGACATCGCTTGTTATGCAATAGCATTCAAGCTCTTGGGACGAAGATTTATCAAATTATCTCTGATATCTACATTAAGTGTAGCAGGATTCTTTACCTTGTGGGAATTTTTCCCACCCCTTTTTCCCAACTTATCCAATTCCCCACTGATTGCAGCTATTCTAGGGAGTATATTTGTTGGTATGGGTGTGGGAATCATTGTACGTCAAGGCGGCTCCAGTGGTGGTGACGATGCCCTTGCGTTAACCATAGTAAAGATAACAAAATGGCGTGTTTCCAGAGCCTATTTATTTACAGATCTCACCGTTTTAGTCCTATCCCTATCCTATACCATTTACACGTATTGCTTATTCACTGATAACAGTGTGCATCTCTTCCTTTTTAATAGACATAATACACAATTATCAACCTAGGCGTCTAGTAAAACCCATTACTTAAAGGATGAGGCACTTATTTAACAATATAAGTAATAAATTGATTACCGTTTTCTTCAAACCATTCAGCAGAATCATTCATACCTTTTTTATAAGGAGTACCAGTTTTTGTATCTACGATTACAACATTAAATTGATTAAATCCCGTTATTAATACAGACTCACCATCCTTTAGTGTAGCCAAAACAGGGAAGTCTTGATTCACATAATGCAAAACGGAGTCTAGATTACAACCAGTTAAATCAAGAACTTGAACATTTTCTAAATTATTATTTAAAATGTCCACTACAGTTTCTCCTTGATTTAACAGAAACTGGGAATTTCTTATAATACCTTCAAGCTTTAACATGGTATCTAGACAAGCCGCCAAGCTACTCTGTCCCTCTTCTAAAGTAAGTTCCTTAATGGCCATAATTTGATTCTTAACAGAACGATTTCCCTTTTGCCATATAAAATCCCCTTGGTTATTTACTACCACTCCAGATATGGAATAAGCCAATTCAACAGCCTTTGCTGGTGCATTAAAGATACCCTCTACCCCTTCTGCTCCATATACATAATATCTAGAACTATTAACATCTTCCTTTAACACCAACTCTCTTCCACCTTCAAAAAGAACTTCTTTTGGTGTTAAGATTTTAATCGTCTTACTATCAATGGTTTTATGAAACTGTATTTGTACATATTTCAAATATTTGTCTATAGATACCACTTCCAGCTTATTACGACCTTCAGGCACTTCCAGGTTATTCATAATGTGGTCCTGTGTGGTTTCTGCATATCCTCCATTTTCATTACGCAACAATCGTTCTAATATAATTTGATTATCTAATACACTACATCCAGTAACATAAATATTATTTTGAGAATACGTTTTTAGTAAATGCCCCTCAGCACTCTGAATACAAATCTTATACATGGGGAAAAAAACTCTCCCCGTATTATCAAACTTAATATCTTCCTCTTTGGCTGCGCCATAAATAATATCTTCTCCCATAAAACCAAGGGGACGTACAAATTCATTAGGTCCGGCTTCTATGGTGCTTACAGTTCCATCGTTTAAGTTTTTAACCGTTAGGCTTGTGCTATGATAAATGTCAGCGCCTTCTTGCCAAACTAACATTTTCTGATTATCAGATACATGCATACTTTCATCTTTGGTAATAGTAACAATTTTTTCAAACGTATTATTAGAAAGATAAACCCCATAAACCGTATCCTCTAAAAAGAAATATAAATTATTCTCACGACTCATATACAAAAGCTGTTCCATTTCCTTTTTCAAAACGGTAAATGTCTTATCGTAAGGAATATATACAACCTCTTCAATTGTATTAAGCATACTGTCATAATTATAGATTTGTATTCCAACTTCGCCCTCATGTCGCCCTCGATTCATGTAGCCATATACAGCAAACTGTACATTTCCACCTTCATCTGTATCGAAAATCTTAATATCATGATGGTCATACAAAGTTCTTACATCCATGTTTTCTT
>CAZKGP010000285.1:0-3495 GCA_964552225.1 uncultured Acetatifactor sp. | reverse complement strand
TTTATATGGTATGGATGATTTTAATTAGTTCATGGGGATGCGATACTTGTGCCTACATAGTTGGTAAAACCATTGGTAAGAAGAAAATATTTCCAGTTTTAAGCCCTAAGAAATCTTTAGAAGGTTGTATTGGAGGCGTTGTAGGGGCTGCTCTGATTGGAGGAATCTATGGTTATTTCTTTGTGGAGCAGGTATTTCCTGAACAAACCATGATGTGGATTATTGCGTTTATATGTGGAGTTGGGGCAATTATGAGTCAAATAGGAGATTTGGCGGCTTCTGCAATTAAACGGAATCATAATATCAAAGATTATGGCACGCTCATCCCTGGTCATGGTGGTATTATGGATCGCTTTGACAGTATGATTGTGACAGCACCTATGATATATTTTCTTACCATATTGATGATTCGTTTATAGAAATAGAAATGAGGCTTACATGAAAAAAATAGCAATCTTGGGTTCCACAGGTTCCATTGGAACTCAAACTTTAGATATTGTTAGGAGTAATAATGACCTTCAAGTGACAGCATTAGCTGCCCATACTAGTGTAGATAAAATGGAAGAACAAGTGCGTGAGTTTAATCCATCTATAGTTGGAATGTGGAGTGAAGAAGCTGCATCTGATTTGCGAACTCGAATTAGTGATTTACCAGTGAAAGTGGTAGCTGGCATGGATGGTTTGTTAGAAATTGCAATTTTACCAGAAGTGGAAGTATTGGTAACAGCTATTGTGGGAATGATTGGTATTAGGCCTACGATAGCGGCAATAGAGGCAGGGAAGACTATCGCACTTGCCAATAAAGAAACCCTTGTAACAGCAGGTCACATTATTATGCCTTTGGCAGCTAAATGTGGAGTGTCTATTTTACCTGTAGATAGTGAACATAGTGCTATTTTTCAATCTTTAAATGGAGAACCCAAGAACAGAATTTCCAAAATTCTTTTAACTGCTTCTGGTGGACCGTTTAGAGGTAAAACAAAGAATGAGTTGCAACATATTCAAGTGGAAGATGCCCTAAAACATCCAAATTGGTCTATGGGACGTAAGATTACAATAGATTCGTCCACCTTGGTAAATAAAGGATTGGAAGTAATAGAAGCAAAATGGCTTTTTGATGTTGAACTATCACAGATTCAGGTCGTGGTTCATCCTCAAAGTATTATACATTCGATGGTGGAATATGTTGACGGTGCAATTATGGCACAATTGGGTACACCAGATATGAAACTTCCTATTCAATATGCTCTTTTTTATCCAGATAGACGACCTATGGAGGGGAAAACCGTTGATTTTTATGAATTGGGGCAAATGACATTTGCAAAACCTGATGTAGAAACATTCCCTGGACTAAAATTAGCTTATGAGGCGGCGGAGTTAGGTGGAAGTATGCCAACAGTTTATAATGCTGCGAATGAAAAGGCAGTTCAATTATTCCTAGATAGAAAAATTGCATACCTACAGATACCTGAGTTGATAGAGGCTTCTATGAAGCAACACACATTAGTTCACAATCCTTCTGTGGAAGAAATTTTAAATGTAGAAAAAGAAATTTATGAATATATATTAGGAGTAATAGGGGCATAATTTTCAATATGTGTTAGTACTATTAAGTAGATACATAAATAGTACGGGTGGAGATGGTATCATCTGATATCAATATAAGAAAATAAATTCCGTATGTTATGGAATACGAGGTGTAAAAGTGTCAATTATCTTTTTTGTTTTAATATTTGGTTTAGTTGTTATATCTCATGAGTTGGGACATTTTCTGCTAGCAAAGGTAAATGGAATTCATGTTGTAGAATTTGCTATAGGAATGGGACCTACTCTGTTTGCATTTACCAAAGGAGATACTAAATATTCGATTAAATTGTTACCAATTGGTGGCGCTTGTATGTTTGAAGGCGAGGACGGATTGGAAACAGAAAAGGGAGAAATTAGTAAGGGCTCTTTTCTCCATGCTAATGTTTGGGCGAGAATTTCAAGCGTAATAGCAGGACCAATTTTTAACTTTATTTTAGCTTTTATTATTGCTCTTATTATGGTTAATATGATGGTTATTGTAGAACCAATAGTGGCCCAAGTAGTAGAGGATAGTCCTGCACAAACGGCTGGTTTGGAATCAGGCGACCGTATTGTGGAATTAGACGGAGAGAAGATGTTTTTGTTCCAAGATATTTACTTTTTTAATAATGTAACTGATGGTAAAGAATTTCCAGTTGTTTATGAGAGAAACGGCGAAAAGTATAATACTACATTGACACCTACCTATAATGAAGAAACTGGTATGTATAATATGGGAATATATGGCGGTGTTATAAATGAGGAAACTGGACTTGGGCGACTGAAATTTGCGTATTATCAAATTAGGTACTCAGTGAAAGCAACATATAAAAGTCTGGGAATGTTAGTGACTGGTAAGGTTGGACGAAAAGATGTGGCAGGCCCCGTTGGTATCGTCAACATGGTAGATAAAACATATGAATCTACTAAGGAAGCTGGCTGGCAAAACGTATTATTAAACATGTTAAATATTACCTTATTGTTATCCGTTAACTTAGGAATTCTAAACCTACTCCCCGTTCCCGCACTAGATGGCGGGCGATTGGTATTTCTTTTGATAGAAGTGGTGCGAGGGAAACCGATACCACCTGAAAAAGAAAGTATTGTTCACTTTGCAGGCTTTGTATTTTTTATGATTTTAATGGTATTTGTATTCTTTAATGATTTAGTTAATATTTTTGGTTAAATGGAATATATAAAACAGCATTACGATAAAAAACGTAGTGCTGTTTTTTTGTAACCAGTTTGTAATATGTGGATTCTATAATACAAATAGAAACAATCATTTCAAACGAGAGGAGTAATTAAAAATGTCTATTTTAGAAGCAAAACAACTAAAAAAATATTATGGAACTGGTGAAAATATAACCAAGGCGGTTGATGACATTAGTTTTACTGTAGAAAAGGGAGAGTTTATTGCCATTGTAGGGAGTAGTGGCTCTGGGAAAACAACACTTCTAAACTTAATAGGAGGGCTTGATTATGCAGATAGTGGAGAGGTTATTGTAAATAGTGCTTCCCTCCAACAGCTAAAGGATGATGAATGTACTGTTTTTAGAAGAAGGAATATTGGATTTGTTTTTCAAGACTATAACTTGGTATCTACATTGAATGTTTATAAGAATGTAACGTTACCAATTTTGCTAGATGGCAATAAAGTAGATGAAGCCTATCTGAAACGAGTATTGTCCACACTTGGAATAGAACAAAAGGTAAAGGCAAGGCCTAATGAATTATCTGGAGGTCAACAGCAGAGGGTTGCTATTGCCAGAGCCATTGCTTCCAAACCAGCCATTGTGTTGGCGGATGAACCGACTGGAAACTTAGATTCCAAAACAAGCGCAGAGGTTATGGGACTGTTAAAGATGACTAGTAAGGAGTTTAATCAGACCATAATTATGATTACCCATAATGAGGAAATCGCTCAAT
>CAZKGP010000284.1:0-3501 GCA_964552225.1 uncultured Acetatifactor sp. | reverse complement strand
TAAATTATGTATTGACAAATGAAGAAAGTTTTTATACAATACAACAGTATGTTTACGTTGGCCTACCGTGTCTGGCTAAAGTGAACACTTTATATTAAAAAATAGATTTTAAACCAAATGGAGGTGTTTATCTTGGCTAATATCAAATCTGCTCAAAAAAGAATTTTAGTTAACCGTACAAAGACTGAAAGAAATAAAGCAATTAAAACTGGTGCTAAAACTGCTATTAAAAAAGTATTAGTAGCTATTGAATCTGGAGACAAAGCTGTTGCTACTGCTGAACTTCGCAATGCAACTAAGACAATTGAAATGGCTGCAACAAAAGGTATTTACCACAAAAATAATGTTGCTAGAAAAGTTTCCCGTTTAACAAAAGCTGTTAATAAAATGGCATAATTGGAATCATAAATATTATATATTAATATAACAAAAACACTCATACCGTCATATGAGTGTTTTTTTATTGTATCGGATGTGTTCAGCTTAGCGTAGGATTTCCATAAAGCAGAATCTTTCTTATGCCACCCTACATTCAGCAAGTGGGAAGAATGGCTCGGTAGAGCCATTCTTTGGTGTGAGATTTAGAATTATCTTAGGTGGCGTACTTTGACACCTTAGATATTCTTCTCACACTATTAGCGTCGCCTTCCGCCACCGCCATGACTAGCACCACTGCTACTTCGGTGTCCGCCACCACCACCGCCACCACCATGACCTCCACCACTACTCGTTTGGATTCTTCTTGTGGTAACAAATTTTCTGACAAAGGTGTCTGTTTGAGCATTAATAATCGGTTCGCCCCCAGTAACATATGTACTTGCAACAGTAGTATCTCTTCCCTTGGAAGGAATTAATTTTATTAATATAAAAACTAAAAAAATAACAAAAGGTATAAAAATAACGAAAACTGGTGAAATCACAAAACCTGTTGGTTCAGTCATTATCTCTGCCATTGCTTCCACATATGCTACATATGCGTAATATGGACCGTCATCTAACATATAATATACTTCATCCAAAACCCAATCTATATCATAATTACTCATTCGCTGATAAACATACCCGCCGGTAGATAACCAACTTCCCTTTTGTCCTTCATACCAGTTATCTAATAGTAATACACCATCTCCACTTGGTTTATTAAAACCATAATTATTATAATCATAAAAATCATCAGCATAATTCATCATACCTTGTTCCCAACTATAATAATCCTTTTCTATATCATCTTGAAGAGTTACTAATATAATGTCGATTCCAAGTTGTTCTTCTTTTGGGAAAATTAAATCTCGTAACCATTGTTCCTCTTCGTCCGTTAACACATCTGCTTTATCATATACTCTTTCTTCAGGGGCTTGATCATTGGTTCTAGTATATGTAGTAACTTTATTATTTTTAATTACAAAAAAAGCAAATACAATTGCTATAATTCCGAGAAGAATAAACCAAATTCTGAAATATTTAAAGTATTGCTTTACTGCAACTTTCTTAATATTGCTGTCCATTATTTATCCCCCTCTATAAAATGTATGCTATCATACCAAGCATTGCTGTTAAGATTCCCCAAAGAGTAACACCATAAGAGAACACTTTCGCCTTTGAAACTGGTGTTTTTCCTATAATTTTAGCTGTTTGCCCATTAATATAAAATGGATAGGGTTTATCTTTATATGTATACATATAAGTCCATACTGGTAACAATCCATAATTAACATTTTCATCTATTGTTGTAATACTTTTATGTCTTTGGCTTGTTTTTGTATATCCCGAAATAGTTCGTGACAAAATCTGATTCGTATCTGATTCCATTTTTCTTCTAGCTCTTGGCTCTACCACTTCTGATGTTACATTATATCTTTCACCTTCAAAACCAGACATATAAGATGCTTTAAATGATTCTAGCTGGTTATATTCATAAGGTTCTAGTAAATCCATAATGTCATCTTGCATTTTAATAGAAGCATCTACAGGAATACGGTTAAATTGAATATCCATATTGCGATAAATATCATAAATGGAGGTTTCTGTGTATTCTATATCACCAGCTCTCCAAACACGAGTCTTAGTGCCCTCTCCTGAATATTCACATTGTGTATTATAATCATAAAGCCAGAATGGAACATAATCCCCTTGCATTGTATTCAATTTTACTTCTGATAAAAAATCAGTTGGAGCAAAAATACTTTTTTTAAATTTATCTCGTAATAATTGTTTTACCATTTCTTTACTATACTGAAATGGAATAATTAAGTTAGGAGTATATTCTCCCTCTATTCGCTCATTAAAAATAAGATAATTATCGCAATATTTACATTGTGTAGCAGATGTATATTCCTCTACCAACACCTCACCACCGCAATTTTGGCATATTTGAATATCACCCGATGAATCGTTTTGTTCCTCAGAATCAATACTTTCACAAAATGGACAATACATTTTCTTTTTTTCCGGGCTATAAATGGTATTTCCACCACAATTTTTACATTTAAAAACCATATTCTATCTCCTTTCCCCAAATCATTTTACTGGATTAAATTCTTTATTACTTCTCCCGCTATAATTAATCCAGCTACTGCAGGAACAAATGCGGTACTACCAGGTACTACTTTACGCGAATTCCCAAAGTGTTCATTATTTTCCATTTGTTCTGTTTTATTTTGCTCTGTTTCCACCACTTTTGGAGATATAATGTCCTCTTTAGAGTAAACTACTTTTAGCTTCTTTATCTCTCTGGCTTTCAGCTCTTTCCTCATCACCTTTGCCAAAGGGCAAACACTAGTCTTATAGATATCCGTAACTTCTAATTGTGTTGGGTCCAGCTTATTACCTGTTCCCATACTGCTTATCATCGGTATATCAAGCTGTTGTGCGATTACCGCCAAATCTATTTTGGCTGTTACTGTATCTATCGCATCTACAATATAATCATATTCTGAAAAAGGAAATTCATCTCTATATTCTGGTAAATAAAAACGATTATGAGTAACAACCTTACATTCTGGATTAATACTTTCAATACGTTCTTTCATCACTTGCGTTTTAGGTTTCCCTACGGTATCATAAGTTGCGATAATCTGTCTATTTATATTTGATACACTTACAACATCATTATCTATAATATCAATTGCACCAACGCCACTTCTCACCAATGCCTCAACAGTATGACCACCCACACCACCAATGCCAAAAACAGCAACTCGCTTTTTAGATAAGTTATCAATTCCATCCTCTCCAAGTAACATTGCTGTTCGTATAAATTGCTCTTTCACATATTTCCTCCATGCTGTCAAAATTGACTTTTCTGAGCCAAAGCTTAAAATTAATTATATCAGACTCAATTTTGTTTCGCAATGAAATAATCGGAATGCTAAAATGCCCATAAAAGTATTAATATACTTTTATGGGCATTTTAAATATGTAAAGAGTATAATAGGTTAAATTATTTATTATAATTAACAATTGCTCCAAAATCAGGTTTCAAAGAAGCTCCACCTACTAATC
>CAZKGP010000283.1:0-3507 GCA_964552225.1 uncultured Acetatifactor sp. | reverse complement strand
TAGAAATTGTAAATGATAATTATAGGGTAATTGCTACGATAGATAGTGCCAATGCGTATACGGTATATCAAGATGGAACGAAGATAAGAAATGAAGCTATTATAAAAGAACAAAATTTTAGAAGTATTGGTGGATTAATAAAAACACCAGGAAAATAGATTGAATGAAGAACCTGGAAGATTTTATATATAGAATTTAAAGTTAGAAATATTTAAGGAGTACAATTCAATGGAAAAACTTTTTTGGGATTCTCAGTTAGATTATTTGAAATCAACGAGAAAACAAATGTGGAACGATGATTATTTTGAGTTTCTTGTAAAGTCGGTCTGGAAATTGAACCGTCCAATTAATATTGTGGATTTCGGGTGTGGATATGGATATTTAGGTACAAAACTCTTACCACTAATTCCAGAAGGAAGTACATATACCGGTTTGGATATAGGAGAAAATCTATTATGTGAAGCAAGAAAGATTTTCAAAAAATCTCCATATAAAACGACTTTCATAAATGTAGACTTAACAAAATTTATTCCAGAACAACAATTTGATTTAGCAATTTGCCAAGCAGTTTTAAGACATATTCCATCACCAAAAGATATCTTAGAAAAAATGATTGATTCTATAGTGCCTAGAGGATTGGTAATTTGCATAGAAGTAAACAGAGTCATGGAGGAAGCAGGGTTTTACTCAAATGATTATGAACACGATAGCATTGAAAAGACCACTATATTAAAACAAAAATGGATAGAGGAATTAGAGAATGGTGGAAGAGATTATAAACTTGGTATTAAAGTGCCTATTTATATGCAACAATTAGGACTTGAGAATGTTAGCGTAAGAATAAATGATTACGTTGAATATGCAAGCCCATTTAATTACGAACAAGATTATGAAAAGCATGCTTATTCTATGAAGAATGAAAGAGGTTTTACTGGCGAACAAAGCAAGGATACATTTGCTATTAATGCTCGGGGTTTGGTAATCTCGTTTGGTAATAAACCAGGAGCATAAGCAAAATCAATCAATTAAATAAAAGCAAGTTGGGGACGATGATAACAACAGCAGACTTCACAATTGATATTGCAATAATACAAGGTTTCTTGTATAATTTTTAAAATAAAGAAATTAATTATCATATAGAAATTGCTTATAAAATTATCCTAAATAATTAATTGTACGAAAATTGGGGGTAAGTATGAAAGAAAGTAATCGAATTGAATTTAAAAGGGAGTTAAATGATAGTTTAGAGAAAGAAGTTGTAGGATTTCTAAATTATTATGAAGGCGGAGAATTATATATTGGTATTGAAGATGATGGATCGATAGTTGGCATAGAAAATTCAGATGATTTTCAAAAAAGAATTGTAGATAGAATTAAGAATAACATATACCCCTCTACAATGGGATTATTTGATGTGATTATTAAAAAAATAGAGGATAAGGACCTTATTAAAATAATCATATCTAGTGGTTCAGAAAAACCATATTATATAAAGAAATATGGAATGTCTCCAAATGGATGCTTTATCAGAGTAGGAACAACAGTTCAACAAATGACTAATGAAATGATAGACTCATTATACTCCAAACGCATTAGAAATTCACTTGGTAAGCTTCAATCTCCAAGGCAGGATTTAACATTCAAACAGCTTAAGATATATTATGAGGAAAACGGATATGATTTAAATGATAAGTTTTTAAATAATTTAGAGCTTTATACCGAAGATAACAAATTCAACTATGCAGCCTATTTATTAGCTGATGAAAATGGTATTTCAATGAAGGTTGCTAAATACTCAGGAACAAATAAAGTTGATTTAATTGAAAATGCAGAATTTGGATATTGTTCATTGATTAAGGCAACAGAAAGCATATTAAACAAATTAGATATTGAAAATATTACTAAGACTGAGATTACCAATACATTGCGGAAAGAAAAGCGTCTCGTAGATGCTACTGCATTAAGAGAAGCTGTCATAAATGCAGTTGTACACAACGATTATTCTAATGGCATACCACCTGTTTTTGAAATTTTCTCTGATAAATTTGTTGTAACATCCTCCGGAGGGTTACCGCAAGATTTAAGAGAGGAGGAATTTTTTGATGGTATATCAGCTCCAAGAAATAAGGAGCTAATGAGGATTTTTAAAGATGTTAAGTTAGTTGAGCAATTAGGTTCAGGTGTCCAGAGAATTCTAAAAGAATACGATAAAGGAATATTTAAATTTAGTCCAAATTTCTTAAAAGTTTCATTTCCTATAAATAACGTCGGTGAAAGTGTCGGTGAGAATGTCGGTAATTATGTCGGTGAGAAATTAATTAAACTTAATAATACACAAAAAAGTATTATTGAGTTAATTAAACAAGATAGGAATATTACTCAGGTGGAGATTAGCGGAAAACTAAATAAATCTGTAAGAACTGTAGAGAGAAATATGAAAAAGTTGAGAGAAAATGAGATTATAACCAGAGTTGGGTCAAGTACTAGCGGTTATTGGGAAATAAAAGCGTAAAATTATTTATAAAGTGTGAATGTTATATTCTATTGTTTTTATCTTGAATAATTGGGTAATATAAAAATACAGGTAATTAACCATTTATAAAACTTTACCCAAAAAACAGGAGAAAAATAATATGAAGAATGTAATCGTATTTACAACTAGTACATGACCACACTGCAAAACAGCGAAAGAGTTCCTTTCACAAAATAAAATTCACTATGTTGAGAAAAATATAAGTGTGGATCAGGAAGCAAGAAAAGAAATGTTAAAATTAAATTCCACAGGGGTGCCAACATTTTTAATAGGAGAAGATGTTGTAATAGGCCTAGATAAGGATAAGATATTAAGCCTTGTAGATCATCGATTAGTGGAGTGTGCATCTTGTCATAAAAAAGTTCGTATTCCAACCAACAAAGGCAATATAGTTGCAAAATGCCCTAATTGTAAAAATATAATAAGTCTGTAGCTTTTTATAGTAATTTAAAAGCAAAGGGAAAAATGTTGGAGATAATATCAAAAAAGAAGATACAAAATAAAATTGTCTCTAAATTTTCTAGGGACAATTTTTAAAATTTTAAGAGATTAATATAATTAGAAAAGGTGAAAAATGAAAAAATATACTATAGAGGTTGCAGGTGTAAAGCGTGAACTTCCAATAATTAAAATCAATGACAAGTTAAGCATAGCAAGCTTTGTTATAATAGGAGATACGGAAATTATATGTGCTTGTGCTAAGGAAATTATTAAAAAAATGCCTGATGTTGACATTTTGGTAACAGCTGAAGCAAAGGGAATTTCCTTGACCTTTGAAATATCAAGGTTATTAAATATGAAAAAGTTTATTGTAGCACGGAAAAGCATCAAGCCATACATGGAATCACCCCTTATTGATGAAGTAGTATCAATTACTACACAAAAGAAGCAAATTTTGGTATTGGACAAGGTAGATGCCTTACAATTAAAGGGTAAAAGAGTGGCTATAATTGATGATGTTATAAGTACAGGGG
>CAZKGP010000282.1:0-3524 GCA_964552225.1 uncultured Acetatifactor sp. | reverse complement strand
CCTCTCTAGGGCTTCCCTCTACAATATCATCTAACATAACATAAACTGCTGGACGCTTTTCTACTGGATTCTTTGGAGCTTTTGGACCTTTCATGGTGATACCTCTCTATGCGCTGTGACGTTTTAAGTCTAATGTTTAATGCTTATGTCAATTGTATCGTAAGTTACACAGTGATACTCTTTAAATCTTGCCATCTTTTATTCAAATTTTGCTAATATATTCACACCCTTACCCTTCTATGTTAAGTGAATAACTACTTTTGATTATAATGTGTTCTGCATTGTGCAATTCGAATTGTTTCTTCTACAATTTTATAAATTAAACGATTCTTATCGTCAATTCTTCTGCTCCAATAGCCAGACCAATTTCCTGTCAAAGGCTCGGGCTTTCCGATACCTTCATACCCATTCCTATCAATATCTTTTATCAAAACATTAATTTTTTTTAATGTTTTTTTATCTTGAGTCTGCCAGTACAGATAGTCTTCCCACGCAACATCATCCCATATTTTTTTCATTTATCTCCCTCAACTAGTTCATGCTCTGTCCCCATTCCCTGCTCCAGTCGATTGATAGATTCACGAAGTATTCTCTGATTTACAGGATTATAAAAGTCATCAGTCTTTGTAGTAATTTCAAACGGTATTCCACCTGTTCTAACTACCTGTCTTAAAAAAATATTTACAGCTGTTGTCATATTCAATCCCATATCAGATAGTAAATTTTCTGTCTGTTTTTTTAATTCTTCATCTACTCTTATATTCACATTAATTGTTTTTGCCATGATTTCATCCTCCATTCATTTTCGTCCTCTATTATATTCATTGTAATACTTTTTATGTACACCGTCAATAATATTACATATTTTTATTTTTTAAAGTTACTTTCATCCAACCAATGTGTAAGAAGCAGTCATAACCATTCCAAATGAGCATGCGCCCACTGGGCGCAGTTAAAAAACGTCGGCACTAGATTTCACCAAGTCGCAGACGCAGGTGAATCTTAGTACCGCTACGTTTTTTGCCGAGCGCAATCATGCGCCCATCGGGCGGGCGCAGGGCGAATGGAATGGTTATGACTGTTTCGTACCATTCCACTAAAGCCCTATCCCTTATGCGATTAAAGGAGCCATAAATAGTAACGAGAAGACCTTATGCAGAGAATATTTCCTCCACACAAGGTCTTATTTTTATATCTATATTCTATACTTTAAATAACCTACTTAAAATACGCCACTCCCGACTCAAATATCTTCATATCCTGTTCGCCATAAATGTTAATTGCTACGGCTTCATCGCGACGTTCTGAATGAGCCATCTTACCTAAGCATCTGCCGTCAGGGGATGTGATTCCTTCTATTGCACAGTAAGAACCATTTACATTATATTCTTCGTCCATAGAAATATTTCCATCCATGTCAGCATATTGAGTAGCTACTTGACCGTTAGCAAACAATTTATCTAACCACTCTTTAGATGCTACGAAACGACCTTCTCCATGAGAAGCTGGGTTACAGTAGGTAGCTCCCAATTCAGCACCTTGTAGCCAAGGAGATTGATTAGAAACAACCTTGGTATAAACCATCTTGGAGATATGACGGCTGATTGTGTTGTAAGTTAAGGTAGGTGAATCTACTGTTTGTCCTACAATTCCACCATGTGGAACTAATCCTAACTTAATCAACGCTTGGAATCCATTACAAATACCTAAAGCCAAACCATCTCGTTCATTTAATAGCTTCATAACAGCTTCTTTGATTTTCTCATTTTGGAATGCTGTTGCAAAGAATTTAGCACTTCCATCAGGTTCATCACCTGCGGAGAATCCGCCTGGGAACATAATAATCTGTGCTTGATTGATTGCTTTCTCAAATTCATCCACTGAACCACGAATATCTTCTGCTGTTAAGTTTTTAAATACCTTGGTTACTACATTAGCACCTGCGCGCTCAAATGCTTTGGTGCTATCATATTCACAGTTGGTTCCTGGGAACACTGGAATAAATACAGTAGGTTTTGCTATTTTATTCTTACAAACATATATATTATCAGCTTTATACAAATTACTTGGAACTTCTTCTGTGCCTTTCTCCGCTTTCGTTGGGAATACCTTTTCAAGCTTTGAGGTCCAAGCATTCATTGCTTCGTCCATTGTAATCTGTACATCTCCATAAACAAATACTGGTGCATCTGTTATGGTACCGATTAAAGTATAAGGAATATTTTTGTCTTCAAGCACTGATACTTTACTAGCAGGAATCTCCACCACAATATTGCCCAAACCATTGGAAAAGAGAACATTATCGGTTACGTTACCATCTATTTGAATACCTAGTTTATTACCAAATGCCATCTTTGATATTGCTGCTACCACACCTTTTGCATCTACTGCATATGCTGAAAGAATGGTTTTATCCAAAATTAGTTTGTGAATATTATCATATAATTCCATAATTGCTTCATATTTGGGAACATCAAATTCATCTTTTTCAATTATAAATGAAACAACTTTATTACCAGCTTGCTTTAATTCTGGAGTAATAATATCAGCATGTTTTGCAATATCTACTGCAAATGAAACCAAAGTAGGAGGAACATCTATTTCATTGAAGGTTCCTGACATACTGTCTTTTCCACCAATTGAAGGAAGTCCAAATCCAATTTGTGCATCATATGCACCTAATAGTGCTGCAAATGGCTGGCTCCAACGTTCTGCATCTTCTGACATTCTGCGGAAATACTCTTGGAAAGTGAAACGAATCTTACGGTAATCACCACCACCGGCTACAATCTTGCTCATAGATTCTAATACTGCATATACAGAACCATGATATGGACTCCATGAAGATAAATATGGATCAAATCCATAGCTCATCATAGTAACTGTATCTGTTTTACCTTTTAGTACAGGCAATTTAGCAATCATAGACTGTGTTTCTGTTAACTGGTATTTACCACCATAAGGCATAACAACACTCGCTGCACCAATAGAAGAGTCAAACATCTCTACTAGTCCTTTTTGTGAACAAACATTTAAGTCATTGAGAAGTGCTAACCATGCTGCCTTCACATCTCCTGCTTTTAGCTGTTTATCAACTTCTTCTACTGATATTTTATCAAAATAATTATCTTCTTTAGAAGGAATCTCTACTTTAACATTGGTTTCTTGATGAGCACCATTGGTATCTAAGAAAGAACGTTTCAAGTTAACAATGCTATTTCCTCTCCAATTTAAAACAAGTCTAGGTTCTTCAGTCACAGTAGCAACAGTAACAGCTTCTAGATTCTCTTCTTCTGCGTAATCCAAGAAAGCTTTTACATCTTTAGGATCTACTACAACTGCCATTCTCTCTTGAGATTCTGAAATTGCTAATTCTGTACCGTCCAAACCTGCATATTTTTTGGGTACTTTATCTAACTCAATAACCAAGCCATCTGCTAACTCACCGATTGCTACAGAAACACCACCGGCACCAAAGTCATTACATTTTTTTATTAATTTACTTACTTCTTCTCTACGGAACA
>CAZKGP010000281.1:0-3539 GCA_964552225.1 uncultured Acetatifactor sp. | reverse complement strand
ACTACTTTTTTCATATTTTTAATATCATCCTTATTACATTCATAATTGGAATATCTTGCTTTCTCATACAAATGTACCATATCCACATTCTCTATACATATGCCACATTCCATTGGTGTATAAGAATTCAATTCACGTACATTTAAATCACCAATTATCTTTTCTTTTTCCTTTATGATTCTTTTTTTATAAATTCTCCTGATTTTTTCTTCTGGTGTAAATAATTGCCAAAAAGGTATTGTATGTTTTTCCTTTTTTTCTACTTCACATTTTTGTCTTACATCATTTACCGTTTTGTTAGCTTTCTCAACTATATTTCTCTTTTCTCGAAAACGTTGAATCAAATAAATTATTAGTTTTCTAACAGAAATAATAAGAGCTAAAATAACACCTATTAATACTGCATACATTAGTATGTTCTGTATCAATTCCCATAACCAGAAAGATGTTGCTTCATCCTCAGGTATGATTTCAGGTATCTCTTGTATAATTTCTTCATCTGGTTGAAATTCTAGATCACTAGGTTTCGCAAAACTAAATATAAACTTTAATATGTTAACTAATACATACTTTATTAATTTAAATATTTGTTCTAGCCATTTAATGTTTAAGGAAAATAATAGGATAATTACTCCAAACACCGTATATAATGCAGACATACTAAAACCAGTAGCAAAAATCTCGTTTTTAGGTATATATCCCACGCTACTTTTATTAACATCCATAAATTTCAAAAAATTATTTACATAATATTGTATTGCAAATAAGGAAAAAAACACAAAAAATATTATGACATAATAATTATCAAAGTGATATTTCTTCTGAAAATGTTGTAAAAATAAAGCCCCAGCTATAATGCCCACTGAAACCACGGGTATAATCCCACCATATTCGTTACCACTTTTACGAAACTTTATAAATAAGGATTGTCCAAAATAGAATATTGCCATAATACAAATCAACACTTTTTCTGCTATATTATAACTAGGAAATATAATCATTACTGCCAGCAAACCAATGTGCCCTCCTATAAAAAAGAGGAAATTACTAACATAGCGTCTTAGGATAAAGAAAATAAAAGGAACAATACTCAATGCCCCCCACAAAAAGAAATGAGGTCTTTCTATATCTGCAGCGCTTAAAATAACCAAAAACACTGAAAATAACACCCAAAAATCCCTTTGAGTAATTAAAAATATTTTACTAGCAAACACTTTTTCTTGCATGCATAGCCTCCCTTTTATACCGATATAAATTTCACTTTGGAAATTAACTCTTTTGTAAGTTCTGGGGGAGTCTTTTCCAGAGTTGGGTAAAACCATATAAAATCCTCACCCATAGACTGATACATTGATACAACTGACTTAAAATCATCATATTGATTAGGTGCCACAAAAAATGTCATAGTTCCTCTGGCTTCTTTTATTAATTTATCTTTAAATACTTCTTCAAAATCAAAAGCCGATTGAGATAAGTCCTGTCTCGCCAAAGATTTATATATTCGTTCCATTTGACTGCTACCTGCACTTGCATTAACAATCATTGGTTCATTATTGATAATATCGTGTCCATTACAATAACAAGCTACCTGAATTCCCTGAGCAAGAAAATATTCAGCCAAGCCTGCCACTATTTGCAAGGAGGCTTCTATACATTCCTCTTTTTTTAGGATTCCGCTATCTTGAATATTTGCAAAGATACGTATGGTTTGTAATGCTGTATAGTTCTTTTGGTTCACTTTTAATTCATCTGTCTTAGCTGTAGCTTTCCAATTGATACTATGCATATCATCAAATACTTGATATTCTCGAATTCCACGATACTCAAAAGGATCTTCAAGCAAATGTCTTTTTGCTAATATTTCACCATTCAGTTGTTGCAATGATTTACGGAATTCTTGATTTTGAAAAGGTGTTGGATACACATAAAGATATGTATCCGAATCGATGGTCTGCATCATTTCTGTAGTCAAAAACAAATCTGATGCTACAAAGTCGATTTCATTTATTCTATAATATCCTCTTTTTGAAGCAGTAAAGTTAAGTGTTCTAGTAATCTTTTCCTTTCCACCTATCTGGAACATATCATTACGATAGAAAAAATCTGTAGATTTAGAACCTTTGATATCTTCAAAAATGAGATTTCGACTAGTTCTAAACTTAACCTTTAATACAGATAATGGCAGTTTCTTTTTGTTCTCTATTATCTCATATAAATGACTTTTATCTCCTTGAAAAATGCTGTTATCAGCAAAATTCAAAGTAACATAAAGATTGCGATTCCACCAAGATACATAAATATATTTTTGTACCTGCAATATTAAAAATGCAACGATTCCCAGCCCAATTATTTTAATCATACCGAAAAATCCTCTGTAGGCACATTTATCTCACTCAAAATACGCTCTATAAATGCTTGATTTTCATTATTTTTGCCATAACCATAGCCTAAGACAATACGATGGGATAACACTGGTATTGCAACAGCCTTTACATCATCTGGAGTTACAAATGTTCTACCCTGCAAATAAGCATATGCCTTTGCACAACGAAGCAGAGCCAAGCTACCTCTAGGGCTTACCCCCATGGTAACACTGTCAATCCCTCTTGTTGCAGACACAATATCAACCATATATTCACGTATACAGCTATGTACAAATATTTTTTCACATTCTTTTTTGGCTTCTAATATATCCTCTAATGTTAATAGACTTTCAAGTGAATCTAATGGCTCTTTATCCATATATCTCGTTAAAATATCCATTTCTTCCTCTTTCGATGGCAATCCCATAGAAAGCTTCATTAGAAATCGATCCATTTGTGCCTCTGGCAATGGGAAAGTTCCAGCCGTTTCCACCGGATTTTGTGTTGCAATAACCAAAAAAGGACTATCCAGAATATAAGTAACTCCATCAATTGTAACTTGTCGTTCCTCCATACACTCCAATAATCCAGCCTGAGTTCTTGGTGTTGCCCTATTAATTTCATCTGCTAATAATATATTTGTGAATACAGGGCCTTTTCGTAAAGTAAATTCATTTTTCTGCCTATCAAATACATTTAATCCAGTAATATCACTAGGCAATAAATCTGGCGTAAATTGAATACGTGTAAACTTACCACTAATGATTTTAGCAAGTGTTTTAGCAAGCTTTGTCTTACCTGTCCCTGGCACATCCTCCAATAAAACATGGCCATTTGCTAACATTGACGTAAGCATTAAAATAACTGTATTTTCTTTACCTATAATTACACTACCAACACCATTCAAAATTTTGTTTTTAAGTTCTTGACCACCCTGCTGCATACTTGTACCAAAACCCTTCTCGTTTATTTTATATGTATTATAACAAGATTATTGCTTGTAAGCAATCGTGTAACAATGCATTTGTTACTTGCGTTTTCTCTTCATTCCACTAATTTATCCTTACAATAAAAAAAGAATGACTCATCAGAGACATTCTTTGTGTAAAATTTCTTCACGTTTATACCTTCAAAATCGAACATTGAATTTTTTCTTAAAGTAAAACTTCCGAGTTT
>CAZKGP010000280.1:0-3556 GCA_964552225.1 uncultured Acetatifactor sp. | reverse complement strand
GCTTTCATGCTTTCAAGGGCTGTTTACGGTCTCATCTCCATAGAAAAAAGGTCTGACAATATACCTTAGGGGAAAAACCTTGTGACAGGAGCCATAAAATAAAAGTGGAAAAGTTACATATCACAGTGAATTATCACATACTTTTTTGACCATATACATATCTAGTGGGGGGATGGATAACTTGGCGGTTTTCTTCCATCCTAGCAATGTGTAAGAAGCAGTCATAACCATTCCAAAAGAGCCCCGTTAAAAAACGTCGGCACTTGATTTCACCTAGTCGCAGACGCAGGTGAAATCTTAGTACCGCTACGTTTTTTGTCGAGCGAGAGCGGGGGCTCTTTGGAATGGTTATGACTGCTTCGCCCCCCATTCTATGATTGGCTGGTATCTGAACCGTAATTAATTCCTACATAATAAATAGAAACGGTGTTTTCTTTATACGAAAAACATGGTAAACTTGTTGCAGATAAGTTGGCAACAAAGCTTAAACGGAGGAGATACCATGTTACTAATAGAAAATGGGTATATGATAGACTCAAAGTCAGGTCGAGAAGGTAATTACGATATTTTGACAGAAGGGGATAAAATTATAACAATAGCTCAAAACTTACGCAGCACCCTTTCACAAGAGGTACTGCGTAATTGTTGTGTCATAGATGCTTCAGGTCTTGTGGTAGCACCAGGATTGGTCGATGTTCATGTACATTTTAGAGAACCTGGATTTACTCACAAGGAAACCATTGAAACTGGTGCAAAAGCAGCAGCAAAGGGCGGTTTTACCACGGTGGTATTGATGGCAAATACGAAACCAGCTGTAGACAATGAAGAAACCTTAAAAGAAGTATTGGAAAAGGGCGGCCAAACAGCGATTCATGTAGAAACCTGTGGAACCATTACGAAAGGACTGCAAGGGAAAGAACTGTCACCCATGGAAGCTTTGGCACAGCAAGGCGCAAAGGGATTTACAGATGATGGGATTCCCATTATGGATGCCACAATTCTAAGACAAGCTATGGAAAAGGCAGTAGAGTTAAATATGCCTCTTAGCTTTCATGAAGAAGACCCTAGTTTGATTGAGAACAATGGTGTAAACCATGGCAAGGCAAGTGCTCATTTTGGTATTGGTGGCTCAGGAAGAGAAGCTGAATATACATTGATAGAACGAGATTTGCAGATTGCACTGGAAACAGGTGCTTGCGTAAATGTGCAGCACATTAGCACAAAAGAAGCTGTAGAGCTGGTACGTCAGGCTAAGAAAAAAGGCAATCATATACATGCAGAAGCAACCCCTCATCATTTTACCTTAACAGAAGAGGCTGTAATTACATACGGAACCTTAGCCAAAATGAATCCCCCCCTAAGAGAAGAAGAGGATAGAATGGCAATTATTCAAGGTTTGGTGGATGGAACCATTGATTTGATTGCAACAGACCATGCCCCCCATACATTAGAGGAGAAACAACAGCCAATTACAGATGCACCCAGTGGCATCATCGGTTTGGAAACTGCATTATCTCTTGGCATTACAGAGCTGGTAGATAAAGGGTATCTAACCATGAAGGAATTATTGGCTAAAATGAGTACCAACCCTGCCAAGATGTATCATTTGGATGCAGGTTATTTGGCAGAAGGAGGTCCTGCAGATTTGATTTTGGTGGATACTTCCGCAAGTGAAAAAGTAGGGAACTATGTATCTAAGTCTAGCAATACACCATTTACAGGATGGGAGCTAAAAGGAGTGATAAAGGCGACTATTTGTAGTGGAAGTGTAGTATATGAAAAGGAACAGAGAGGCATTTAGAATGAAGAAGAAAGTTAATGTAACAATATTATCACAAAAAGAAATAGCGTCAGATATTTTTGATATGTGGATTGCAACGGATTTGGCAGAAGATGCCAAACCAGGACAATTTATTTGTATTTATCCTAAAAATGCGAGTACCTTATTACCACGTCCTATCAGTATTTGCGAGGTGGCAGAGGACCGAAAATCTCTTAGAATCGTATACCGAATTGCAGGAAAGGGAACAGAAGAGTTCTCCAAATATCAAGGCGGAGATACCATTGATATACTTGGAACGTTAGGAAATGGATTCCCAGTGGAAGAAGCAAAAGGAAAAAGAGTTTTTCTAATAGGAGGTGGAATTGGAATTCCCCCTATGCTACAGACAGCCAAGGAAGTAGATGGTGAAAAGCAGATATTAGTGGGATATCGTGACAACCAATTATTCTTAAAAGAGGATTTAGAACAGTATGGAACAGTATATCCAGCCACAGAAGATGGAAGTGCTGGAACAAAAGGAAATGTAATGGATGCCATTGCAGCCAATCAGCTAGAGGCGGACATGATTTTTGCATGTGGTCCTATGCCTATGCTACGTGCAATTAAAGAATACGCAGAGAAGCATAATATAAAAGCTTATATTTCACTAGAGGAACGCATGGCGTGTGGAGTTGGTGCATGCCTTGGATGTGTAGCCAAAACAAAGCATGTGGATCATCATTCTCATGTGAATAATACACGCATCTGTACAGATGGACCAGTGTTTGATGCACAGGAGGTAGAAATCTAATGAATACAAAAGTAAAGATAGCAGGTGTAGAATTTAAAAATCCAGTGATGACAGGTTCTGGAACCTTTGGCTCGGGTATGGAATATGGAGAATTTGTAGACTTAAACCGTCTTGGAGCAGTTGTGACTAAGGGTGTTGCCAATGTTCCTTGGGTTGGTAATCCAACTCCTCGTGTAGCGGAAGTATATGGTGGAATGTTAAACGCCATAGGACTTCAAAACCCTGGAATTGATGTTTTTATGGAAAGAGATATTCCTTTTTTGAAACAGTATGATACAAAGATTATTGTAAATGTATGTGGAAAAACAGAGGAAGATTATATAGAGGTTGTGGAAAAGTTAGGAAATGAGCCTGCAGTAGATATGTTGGAAATCAATGTATCTTGTCCTAATGTGAAAGAAGGCGCCATTGCCTTTGGACAGCAAACAGAAGCTCTTTATCAAATTACAGAAAAAATCAAGAAATATGCAAAGCAGCCAATTATTATGAAACTAAGTCCTAATGTAACTGATATTGGAGAAATGGCCAAGGCAGCAGAGGCAGCAGGAGCAGATGCTATTTCATTGATTAATACTTTAACTGCTATGAAAATAGATATCCATCGTAAAACCTTTGCTATTGCTAATAAAACAGGTGGAATGAGTGGACCGGCTATAAAACCTGTAGCAGTGCGTATGGTATACCAAGCAGCTCAGGCAGTAAAGATTCCCATTATTGGTATGGGTGGCATTGCCAATGCAGAAGATGCCATTGAGTTTATTTTGGCTGGGGCAAGTGCAGTTAGTGTGGGAGCTATGAATTTTGTAAACCCATACACCACCATTGAAGTAATAGAGGGAATTGAAGCATATATGCGTCAATATGATATAAATGATATTACTGAATTAATTGGTGCAGTGCGTTAAATTGGTGTAATATTTGATTTTAGCAAGAATAAGTAAAACGATACCTTCATATATATACTATAAGTATAGGTATGGAGG
>CAZKGP010000279.1:0-3561 GCA_964552225.1 uncultured Acetatifactor sp. | reverse complement strand
TGATTGCAACGCATGGTTGGCTTCAGCAATCGGAAGTAGATGTGATTGATTTCATAAAGAAGTATCAAGCGGAAGGTATTTCATATGTCATTTGCACCGATATTTCGAAAGATGGAATGCTGGAAGGTCCCTCCATCGATTTGTATAAAGAGATACTTCGAGACGATAACATCAAACTTATTGCAAGTGGCGGTGTAACGTCCATTCAAGATGTGTATGACCTTGCCGAAATTGGTTGCGAAGGTGCAATCATTGGCAAAGCCATTTACGAAAACAGAATTTCATTGCAAGAATTGCAAAAATTCATATCAACAAATGCTTAAAAACTTACCACAATGACTACAAGAAAAATAATCGCTTGCCTCGACCTCAAAGATGGCAATGTAGTAAAAGGAATTAATTTCGTTGACATTAATGAAGTAGGCAATCCAGTTGAGTTTGCCAAACGGTACGAAGCGGAAGGTGCAGACGAATTGGTGTTGTTGGACATTACGGCAACCAACGAGAATAGGAAAACTGTTATAGAGTTAGTCGAAAAGGTTTCAAAGGAAATCAGTATACCTTTTACTGTGGGTGGCGGCATTCACTCTGTTGAGGAGGCAAAAGCCGTTATCAATGCGGGTGCCGACCGAGTGAGCATTGGCTCAGCCGCTCTTAAAAACCCAGAATTGATAACACAATTGTCAAAAGAGTTGGGAAAAGAGAAAGTGGTGTTAGCCATCGATACCAAGTTTGACAATAACGAGTGGTTGGTATATACTAATGGTGGGCAAAAAGCTACTGAATGGAAGGCGTTAGAATGGGCTTTGAAAGGAGAGGAGTTGGGAGCAGGCAGCATTTTGCTAACATCGATGAACAACGATGGTGCAAAAAATGGTTTTGCTATCGATATCACAAAAGCCATTGACGATGCAGTCAATATTCCTGTAACTGCTTCTGGAGGTGCGGGTAAAAAGGAGGATTTTCTGGATCTTTTCAAACAATCCAACGTTGAGGGCGGTTTAGCAGCAAGTGTTTTCCACTACAAAGAGATAAATATTGGTGAACTAAAGACATATTTACGCGAACAAAACATAGATATATAAAATATAATAGATAAAACATTCAATCATATGGAAATCGATTTTTCGAAACACGACGGGTTAGTTCCTGCCATCATTCAACACGCTCAAACCGACCAAGTCTTGATGTTGGGATACATGAACCAAGAGGCGTTTGACAAAACACAGAAGGAAGGCAAAGTTACTTTCTATAGCAGAAGCCAAAACAAATTATGGACAAAAGGTGAAACGTCGGGCAACTTCCTTTTTCTGAAAGAAATTGCAGTAGATTGCGACAACGACACGCTGCTGATAAAAGCCATTCCGCAAGGACCCACCTGTCACAAAGGTAGCACGTCGTGCTTCAAAGAAGAAACTGCGAAAGGTTTCATTTACAAACTTGAAGATACTATCGAACAACGTATTGCCGATGGCGACACCAAGTCATACACCAGCTCTCTCTTCAAAAGAGGGGTCAACAAAGTGGCACAAAAAGTGGGCGAAGAGGCCGTAGAGCTGGTAATTGAGGCGAAAGATGACAATCTCGACCTGTTTAAGAACGAAGCTGCCGACCTGTTATACCATTTCCTGATATTATTGAAGACAAAGGATGTGAAGTTGGAGGACGTTGAGGCGGTTTTGAAGGGAAGGTCGAAGTAGAGGATGCTTGGCGAGGCGAAAAACCAAGATTATTTACTTACATTAGCGCCCTGACGAATGACAATGCATCACTTGACTTCTTAACTACTACTCTGACACGTGACATTGCATTGATTAACTTTGCAGCTACTCCTCTGTCACGTGACAATGCAGCAATTAAAATCTTAATCAGTACATTGTCAATCGTCAATGCACTGATTAAACCCTTAACTAACACTTAGACACGTGACAAAGCATTAATTAACTCAGCTATTGGCTGTTTTCTTCAATATTTATGCCTATATTTGCAGAGTAAGCATACTAATCTCCGAAAAATATGTCATGATTGTACCGCAAACCACCTTTCACCGCTTCAAGAGATGGGAACTCTTCCAGTTTATGTATGAAGCCTTGGTGTGTATTGAAGAAAACGTTGACGAAATGCCCGATATCTTCAAAGATAAGGCAAAAGAGCTGCGTACTGCTTTTGATATTTTTGATATTGAGATTGTGAATGACCGCACATACTCCGTGAAACACCTTTTAGAAGTTGAAGAGTTGCGCAATTATGCCATCCGTAAAATTTATGAAGTGATTCGCACATATTCCAACTACACATTTTCGAGTGAAAAAGAGATTGCCGCCAGCAGATTACAAGCAGTTTTAAAGAGATATGGAACGGGTCGTAAAATATCACGCATGAGCCAAAGTGAAAAGTCAGCCTTACTGACAAACCTATTGCAAGACTTGGCAAAACCTGATATGGAGCAACATCTTGCCACCCTTCATTTGACGAAAGCCGTGGCAGAATTGACTGTCCACAACCAAACTTTTGAGATTGAACAACGAAATCGCCTAAGTGCGAATGCAGAATATGTGACAGGAGTTGTTAAAGAAGCCCGAACGGATGTTCAAAATGCATTTCTGAAGTTTGTAGATGTGTTGAATGCATTGATCCTTTTGGAAGGAGAGGAGAAATATGCCGAATTGAAGCAATTTATGACTTCATTATTGAAAAAACATCTGGCGCAAGTGCGGCAGCGGACAAGGAAGAAGGAAGAGGAAGAGGTGTGAGATATGGGTTTTGGGGTGTGGGTTACTTGCCCGTGAGCATTTGCAATGGCTGGCTCGCACACCTACTTTCACCCCTCATCCAACAATCTGCTCCATCACCCAATTGGTCCTTGCAGCCGAAACAGCATCGCTAACTACCTCCCCACCCTTACCATTGAGGTGGTTTACGATACTTTCGATTAGATAGAACTGAATATTTTCGGGATTTTTCTCGCTGTATGCTTTTGTTCCCTCAGGAGTCTCCAACTCGATGTTGGTAAAACCAAATGTTGAGAACGTTAGTTTCCCTTTAGTGCCAATTATCTCAATTGTGTCAACACGAATCCCTGTTGGTGCAACAAAACTCCAATTCCCTGAACCCGCTATATCAGAATGGAAGTGGAATGCAGCCGAAACAGTATCCTCCACATCATACAATTCGGCAACATTGGCAGTAAATCCCGTGGCATGCTTGATAGGTCCGAAGAAAAAGTCCAATAAATCCAATTGGTGAGAAGCCAAATCATAGAAATAGCCGCCTCCGGCAATCTCTTTATTGACACGCCATGGCAAAGAATGTCGGTTATAGTCAGTTTCATAGGGTGGAATGGCAAATTGGATTTGAACGGTTGAGATTTTGCCCAAAACACCGTCGTCAATCAACTGTTTCACCCGCAAAAAATAGGGCAACGTGCGTCGATAGTATGCAACATAGCAAGGAACACCCGTCTCTTTCGATACGGCAATCATCTGTTGGCACTCCTCATAAGTTGTTGCCATTGGTTTTTCGACATACACAGGTTTGCCAGCCCTCATTGCCGCAATGGCA
>CAZKGP010000278.1:0-3631 GCA_964552225.1 uncultured Acetatifactor sp. | reverse complement strand
CCGGATTGTTTTTAGGAATAGCCGGAATAAAATTTGAAGTTAAAGTGGATGAAAAGGAAGAAGCTATTTTAAGTGCATTGCCTGGAAACAATTGTGGTGGTTGTGGTTATGCCGGGTGTTCAGGCTTAGCATCTGCAATCGCCAATGGAGAAGCGGAGACGAATGCTTGCCCTGTGGGTGGTGAAGCTGTAAGCAGTAAAATCGCTAAAATTCTTGGTGTAGAAACACAACAATCTGTACATCAAGTAGCATTTGTTCATTGCCAGGGAACTTGTAACAATACACATAATGACTATGATTATTATGGAATCCATGATTGCCGTATGATGGAATTTGTACCTAATGGTGGTCCTAAATCGTGTAATAGTGGATGCTTAGGTTTTGGCACGTGTGCCCAAGTTTGTCCATTTAATGCCATTGAGGTAAAGGATGGAGTTGCATTTGTCAATAAAGATAAATGTAAAGCTTGTGGAAAATGTATTGAACTATGTCCAAAGCATTTGATTTCTATGGTACCTTATGAAGCAACTCAGGTAGTAGCATGTAGTTCTGTAGATAAAGGACCTGTTACTATGAAAGCTTGTACGGTAGGATGTATTGGCTGTGGTATTTGTGTGAAATCATGTCCGCAGGATGCTATAAAAGTAGAGAATTTCCATGCAATTATTGATTATGATAAATGTATTGGCTGCGGTATCTGTGCGGAAAAATGTCCAAAGAATTCTATTATAGTTAATCAATAAGTTAAGATAGAAACATAGAGAAGGAGAAAGTCTATATGGGTTTACATAATGATTATGATGAATCTACAAAGATGACACCTGTTGTTGTATCGACAATAGTTGCTGTCACCTTATTTGTAGCAGCAATTCTAATTGTTGTACTTTTGCTAAACACAGAAAGACGCACCAATAATCAAGCAATTCCAACAAAAGAAGCCATAATCAAAACAGAAGAGAACCCTATCATAAGTGAGACTGTTGATGTGGGAGATATTATAAAGGATAGTTCCTTATCACCTGATGATCTGGATTTTTGGGGAATGTATCCGCCAGATGAGGAAACTGTACCAGTCCAAGATAATGAAACACCCAAAGAAACTGTGGAAAATGATCCATCAACAGATGGAAAACATACCTTAATTAAGTATGCTGATGGAGAAGAAGAGTGGTTATTAATTAATCCATATCTTCCAAAACATCAGTATGATTATACAAAGTTGGTTTCTCAATCAAATTTAATGAAATATTATTTAGATGGTAAGCAAGTTTCTTTCGTAGGAACTGATATTTCAAAATACCAAGATTATGTTGATTTTAATAAGCTCAAAAAAGCTGGTGTAGATTATGTTATGATTCGTGTTGGTGCAAGAGGGTATGGTAGCGGTCAGCTTGTGTTAGATGAATATTTTGCAGATAATATAAAGAGAGCAACAGATGCAGGACTAGATATTGGTGTATACTTTTTCTCTCAGGCAATAACAAAGGATGAAGCAATAGAAGAAGCCAATATGGTCTTAGAGAATATAAGGGATTACACAATTAACTATCCTATTGCTATTGATATGGAATATATTGAAAATGATACTGCACGAGTGGAGTCCTTAAATAAATCAGATAAAACTGCAGTAACAAAAGCATTCTTGGATACAATAAAAACAGCTGGTTTTACTCCCATGATTTATGGTAATAAAGAATGGCTACTAAAAAGAATTGATTTGGCAAAGCTAGCAGAATATGATATATGGTTGTCCCAAATAAGTGATGTACCTGATTATCCCTATCAATTTTCTATGTGGCAGTATTCCAACAGTACTAACATTGATGGGATTGCAGGTTATGCCAATATGGACATCAGCTTTATTGACTATTCAGAAAAATAATTAAGGTCTATAGTTAATAATGCTAGGTGATATCTTTAAGGAAGAATATATCTCTGCATACTGACGTGGGGAAAGATTCTCAATATAATTGGGAGTAAAATTCTTAGTTAACCCATTTTTATCTAAAATATCAATAGCTTTATTATAGGCAATAGCGGCTTCTGTTATGGTGGGATAAGAACCTACATGATAGTAGCCTCGTATATGAATGCGGACGTTATAAATGATACGTCCGTTTTTTTCTTTTTTTCTAACACCATGATAATAGTTTAATATTTCAATATTTTCACGTCTAAAATCAGTACTGTCACCATTTAAAAAAAGATAATCAATTCCTAGAACAGCATAGTTTTTAATCTCATATCTGGATGCTATATTTACTTGCATACCATAGTCTGCTACAAAATAATGATTTCCCCTACACATAATTTTATGAGAAGAATAATAGAATAAATCATCTAAATCGAATTTTAAAACATGGTCAAGAGTAAGATAATAATAGAAAAAAAGAGGTCTCAAATAAATTGGAGTGCCTAGATATATTCCGTTATCACGAAAATTAATTAAGCTTACCCACTTCTCAAATGCAAGAGGAGAGCTACTGGAATATTGTGATAAGGGAATTTCACTTTCTTCTGCGATTAGAGTGGACGCTGTGAGATATGCTTCATGAGCATCCTTAGCAGTTGAAAACCCGCCGAGACTAATATGTTTCCGCTTATATGTTAAAGAAGATCTATAGTATACATCACCATTTTTTCTAGTACTTGGATAAACACCAATTAAATGTTCATTTTGATCCATGACTTCATAACCTTTCTTGAGTGACAATTCATTCATGACAAAAAACATATTATGATTATAACATTTTTATGAATATTTGTACATTTTAGATATATTTTTCGGACTTGCTGTATAGAATATATTATGGAATAAAATAAACCAAGCCATTTCAGTTATTGTTTGTGTCGCGAATGCGGCATATGGGCTAGAATGAAAGGATTTAAAATAATGTATAAAAAGGCAATGAGTGGATTAGTTTTATTTGGTTTACTAATTTTAGCAGGTCATGTATGTATTACAGGGATACAATTAAATAAAATGATGGTAACACCTGTTTATCAAATGAAGGTAGATGAAGCGTATTTAGCAGACAGTAAAAGCAGTACTATGGGAATCTTACCTATGGCTGCATCTGGTCAAAGAGTGGTTGATTATAATGTAATAGAAAAAGAGGCTCTGTATCAGCTAGATGAGAATGAATATGAAATTTTATTAAGGATTGTTGAAGCGGAAGCAGGCGGAGAAGATGAAAATGGTAAACTTTTAGTAGCTAATGTAGTGCTGAATCGGCTAAATAATAGTAAATTTCCAGATACAATAAAGGATGTTGTTTTTCAAAAATCCAAGGGGGTGACACAGTTTTCACCTGTATCTAATGGTAGGTATTGGACAGTAACAGTAAGTGAAGAAACAGTAAATGCTGTAAATCGTGCTTTAGAAGGGGACGATATATCTCAAGGTGCATTATTTTTTGCAGCTAGAAGGTATGCAGATAATTCTAGGATGCGATGGTTTGATGAGAAGCTTACCTTTCTTTTTAAACATGGAGGGCATGAGTTTTTTTATTAAGTTCATTCAGACCAGAAAAACAGAATATGGAAGAATCAAGGTTTTCTCACCTGAGTATGTTAGCATCCCACTTCTCTA
Organism: uncultured Acetatifactor sp.; assembly: GCA_964552225.1. Taxonomy (GTDB): domain Bacteria; phylum Bacillota; class Clostridia; order Lachnospirales; family Lachnospiraceae; genus Acetatifactor. Next base: position 39 of record CAZKGP010000278.1, on the reverse strand, counting down.
AGCATTCCGATGATCATGCGCCCGCGGGCGGGCGCAGTT
>CAZKGP010000277.1:0-3633 GCA_964552225.1 uncultured Acetatifactor sp. | reverse complement strand
TTTATAATAAAGAGGAGTGCGTGGATGCAGTAAAAGTACTTGCTCTTTTACATAGTTGTATGGAGTTAGCTCCAGAAGAAGAGTTGAAGATTGCTGCATTATCAATCGAAAGCGAGTATGAAAAGCATAATAGAGAGCTGAAAAAGGTGAAACAATTTCTTCGTAGAAAAAGTCAGAAAAGTTGGTTTGAAATTTCACTACAACATACCTTTGATTATTTCTTAGAACAAGCCTTAGAAGTAACAGATGAGTGGTGTGGCTATAGCAAGTTATTGCATAGCAGGAATGATGATTCTAAAAGAGCGTTCTGCCATGGGGATTATCAGTATCATAATATATTAATGGAGAATCAGGATTGGTGCATTGTTAACTTTGAGAAGTGTGTATTAGATAATCCTATTAGGGATTTATATCATTTGCTAAGAAAGCTTTTAGAGAAAAGCAATTGGTCAATTCCCCTTGGAACAGAACTGCTGGAAGCGTATAATGAAGTAAGTGCAATTTCAGCATATTCTAAAATTGATTTGTACTATCGTCTAGCATATCCCGAGAAGTTCTGGAAAATAGTTAATTTTTACTATAATTCTGGTAAGGCCTGGATTCCAGAGCGCAATCAAGAAAAATTAGAGAAATTAATGCAACAGGAAAAGGAAAAACAGCATTTCTTAGATGTAGTATTTCGTGAACTATAATAATATGTTAAAATTGATACCAGGGTCCCAAGATCATGCTTTTCATGCTAGCATGAAAAAGCATGAGTTTGCGACCCGAGGTAATATAAATATCGTTAGTTTATAGGAGAAGACACAGGTGAAAATACAAAAGATTATATTCTGCAGTTTATTGGTGTTGACAATGGTGTCATTGGGGGCATGTGGCTTTTTAAATAAAGCGGAAAACCCTGATTTATCAGAAAGTATTGCATTAAGCGAAGTTGATGTGGAAGAAAGCAAATCAGATACAGGATTTGTTATACCGGGTCCAAATAGTTACGATTCTGCAGATACAGCTGTATTAGTTGATAAAAATAAAGATGACAATACGGTCACCTTTTATAACTATAATGTAAAAAAGAATTATACTCTTTCTGTGGTGGGAACAACTTTATTATATGATAAATATGGTGAAGCTATTTCCCTAGATCAAATACAAGAAGGTGCTATTGTTGATATTACTTTTTTAAAATCTAAAAAAAGATTGAATAGCATGCAGCTTTCTAAACAAGCATGGAATTTTGAATCTATTAGTAAATATGAAATTGATACGGTTCGTCATGATATGTCGATTGGGGAAGAGGTGTATAAGTTCTCTGAAGATGTATTGCTTTTTTCTGGTGGCAGACAAGTGGAAATGATGGATTTGAATGCTGCGGATATTATTACAGTAAAAGGAATTGATTCTAAAGTATTAAGCATAAGTGTAGACAAAGGGCATGGCTATTTACGATTAGCAAATGATGAGTATTTTGTAGGCGGCTGGATAGAAATAGGACAATCCAATATTCGTCATATTTCAGAGGACATGCTGTTAACTGTTCCAGAAGGTAGCTATGAAGTGTTGATTAGCCATAATGGGGGCGGTGGAGTAAAGAATGTTATTATTAACCGTAATGAAGAGATTACCCTAGATATAGGTGATTTGGAAGTAGCAGAAGCCAAGTACGGTATGGTGCTGTTTTCACTTAATCCTAGTAAAACAACTCTTTATGTAGATGGAGAATTAGTAGATGCTTCCGCTCCTGTGAATTTGGAATATGGAATTCATCAAATTATTGCGAAGGCAGATGGTTACAAATCCATAACAACATATATAAAGGTAGCACAAGAATCAGCTGGCATTGATGTTATACTTGACTCAATAAATGAAGATGACGATGATAAGAAGGACAACGATTCCACTACTACAACTACATCCAGCCAATATAAAGTATATGTTGATGCGCCAGAAAATGTGGAGATATATTTAGATGGCAACTATGTAGGGATTTCTCCATGTAGTTTTCAAAAAGTTCCAGGTTCTCATATTATTACCTTACGTAAAACAGGATATACTACTCGTAGCTATACTGTTCAAGTAGATGAAGAAGAGAAGGATATTAATTATTCCTTTGGGGACTTGATGGTGGTTCCGACTGTGGATTCAACGGAGTGATTCCTGATTGAGAAAGGATAGATACATGAAGGATACAAAATATACCTATGAAGATTTTTTAAAAATTATTAAGACACTTAGAAGTGAGAAAGGGTGTCCTTGGGATAGAGAGCAAACTCATGAAAGTCTAAAGCCATGCATGATGGAAGAAGCAGCGGAGCTAGTATCTTCTATACGCATATATAATGAATCAGGAGATTATGAGAATTTTGTAGAAGAACTAGGAGACGTATTGCTTCAAGTAGTAATGCATGCGGCAATAGGGGAAGAGGAAGGGTTATTTACTATAGAAGATGTTATAAATGAAGTGGCTACGAAAATGGTGCGAAGACATCCCCATGTATTTGGTAGCATCCAAGTGAGTGACTCAAGCGAAGTGTTAGAAAACTGGGATGAGATTAAGAAAAGAGAAAAAGAGGGTAAAACATATAAAGTATCTCCCTTAAGAGAAATTCCCAAGGAACTACCTTCTTTAACTCGAATGCCCAAGGTTCTTAAAAAGGTAGATAAGCTATATGAACCTCAAAACACTTATTATGAATCCATTAAGCAGATAGAAGAGGCAACAGCTAATTTAAGCCAATGTAATCCTGAAAATAATAAGCAGATAATAGAAGAATCGATTGGAAAAATTCTCCATGCGACATCTAATATTTCCAGAATTGGTAAGATTTCCCAAGAGCTGATTCTATGGGACTCTATAGAAGATATAATAGCCAAGTATGAGCCAATAGACGAAATTAGTACTTAATCTTTTAATTTATAAGAAAAACCCACGAATTAAGGCAAAAAACCTTGACAAATATGGCAAAAGCAGATATATATATTTATAGACGTTTCGCTAGAAGCATCTATACAGGTAAAAAAATAGAAAACTCATTATAGGAGGAGTTCGCAATGAACAAAACAGAATTAGTTGCAGCTATGGCTGAAAAAGCTGAAATCTCAAAGAAAGATGCTGAAAAAGCACTAAAAGCTTTCACAGATGTTGTTGCTGAAGAATTAAAGAAAGACGGTAAAGTTCAGTTAGTTGGATTTGGTACATTTGAAGTAACCAAGAGAGCTGAAAGAGAAGGAAGAAATCCTCAAAGTGGAGAAGTAATGAAAATTGCGGCTTCTAATGCTCCTAAATTCAAAGCTGGTAAAGCATTGAAAGATATGCTTAATGCATAATTTTTAAACTTTTGGGAACCTAGAAATAGGTTCTCTCTTTATTCTATAGGAAAGAGCGCCCTATAGAATAAAGATGCTACGCGAGTATGTGCACTCGCGCGTAGTTGTAATATGCTGCGAGGCGGCCGCGCTCGGCACGAGATTCTGCTTTGCAGAATCTTTATTTTTATGGAAAGTATGGAGGGCTAGCGTGAGGTTAGATAAATATTTAAAGGTATCTCGGTTGATTAAGCGTAGAACAGTTGCAAATGAAGCTTGTGATAGCGGGAGAGTATTAATTAATGATAAAGTAGCAAAAGCCTCTGTGGA
>CAZKGP010000276.1:0-3652 GCA_964552225.1 uncultured Acetatifactor sp. | reverse complement strand
GATCAAGAAACAAGAAGAGCAGATGAAATAAAAATTAGCAATAAAAAAAGGGCTAGGATTTACTCCTAGCTCTTTTTCTTAATATTGGTTTTCTCAGAAAATCAATAAACTTTGAAACCACATTCAAAGAATTTTGTTTTTTAAGTTTTTTATTTATTAAGAGATTTTTTGCCAACTAAAGCAGAACCAGCTAAAGATACAACTGCAAGAATCGCTACAAAAGGAACTGCGATATCGCCTGTTTTAGGAGATTTAACAGCTGCTGCTGAACCACCTGTAACAAATGCTACTGGAGAAAGAGAAGTAAATGTTGCTGTTACTTTACCATCTTCAACTTTGTCAGGAGTAATGGTTTCCCATGTTCCATCAGCTTTTTGATGTAATACAACGATCTTATCGTTAGCTTTTACATTTTTTAAGTTGAAAGGAATTGTGATTGATTTAAAACTTTCAGAAAAGTTTACATCAACTACGTTTAAAATAACTGCATTACTACCTACTACAGCAGCTGCTTGAACCTCTGCTGCTCTAACTACTTCATCAGCTGCTTCAGTAATACTTACTGATGAAGAAACTTCTTCTCCATTAACAAGAATTTTATCCCACACCTTAATTTCAGCAACTGATGAACTACCTTTAACAGTTGTAGAAGTAGTACTTGTAACAGGTGTTTCTGTTGATGGTGTGCTTGGACTTGGTGATGCTAATGCTGTCATACCTACGCTGCAAGTTAAAACACCTGCAACTAATAATGCCATGATTTTTTTCATTTTTATATATTTCCTCCTTCTTATTACTATATGTGGTTTCTTATATATTAACTATTCGTTAATATCATCTAAAAGTATTGCTTGTACTAAAAAACGTTTTGTAGATTGATTACCTACACAAGTAGACATTGTAATTATCTTACTATCTGCACTTACCGAAATGTCTTTATTAATAACGGCCGACATACTTTTCATATCTAATATATCTTCTAAATATCCTTTTCTTACATTTTCGCTTTTATAATCAAAAGAATAAAGCAAGTGTCTGTCATCATACTGATATGCCGCAAAAATTTCGTATTTCAATGTTTTATCAGGTAGATAAACATATAAATATGGATGTTCCTCCATGTATTTGGAATCTTCATAATTATGAAGATCATGGAACATGGTTCCATTCTTCATGTTATGCCCATAAAGCACAGTATTAAAATCAGTAAATTCTTTACTATTCTTTATCTCAGAATAAATACACCCTGGATAACCTTTGGTTCCATCTAAATTATAATCCAAATAATACAAATCATTCGTGGGATGTTGCAGAACCGGATAATCTATATTGGTATCTGGTATAGAAATCCACGCATAAATATCTGCATTCGTGTTCTGCTGCAAGTTCTCGAAGTCAATAATCTTATTCATTGCTTCTTCTAAACTCTCTATTGGCTCTTCCCCATTCTGGGTTGCATCAGGTTCCTGTGTTGTTACTACTTGTTCTGTTTGAATAGGTTCTGTTTGTGCATCTTGCATCTCTATTGTTTGAGCATTATCAGCTCGCAGAGACTCATATGCATCTGTTTGCTTCTGTAATGTGGCATAATAATATATTAAATAAACAATTGCTATTACTGCTACCAATAAACACACTAAAGAAATTATAAAGAACACAGGTTTTTTTATCTTCTTATTTTGTTTTTTAGGTAATTCGTTCATATCTATTATTTCAAAATCATCTGTCATTTTCTACCTCATTCATTATTCCATTTTAATATAAGTTTGAATTTTTTTCAATGACTTTTCGTTTTTAAGTATAAATTTAAGAATTATATTATTCTATATCCTCTTTCGATAATTCAGTATAATATATATCAATAATTATTTGTTTTAGCGCAACATCATCTGTGTAAAATTCATCAAATTCTTTACTTATATCATTCTCACCCGGTACTAATATCAAATTTTCTTCTGTAAATGAATATCCTGCCGCTGTACTTGCCAAATATACAATTTCATCTACCGTTAAATCCGTAATCATGTAAGGTAATACTGCTTGATATAAGGATAGTGGTAATGAAACGTCTGTTTTAAATTTATTTTTAGCTTGTTGCACATATTCTACTAAATACTGTTTCTGGCGACCAAGGCGCATTCTTGCACTTTCTTCAATATCTATATTACGATATTTGATATAGTGGTACGACTGCATTCCCATCAAATGAACATTTTTGTCTTTTACAAGACTTTTATCTGCTATGGTACAATCTTCCAGCACTGTAACGTCTATACCATCTACCGCATCATTAATGATAGGAATAGCTGCCATGTTAATGGCGCAATACCCGTGGATTGGCAAGCCAAACATAACGTTACTTACTGCATTCACGGTATTCTTAGCACTTAATTCTTTTCCGTCTCCAAATCCATGAGCAAGAGCTATTTGCCCATAATTGGTAGATACATATGTTCCATCATCATCATAAATATCAAAATCTACCATAGTATTACGATCTACTCCAATGATATGAATTTCTTTTGTATCCGAATTCAAGGTTAATAAAAACAAGGCATCCGCCTGACCAGATTCAGTACCCTTCTGGTCTGGATTAACTTCGTCTAAAATATCAATTCCCATACATAAAAATGTTAAGATATTTTCATTATAATCAAATACTTTTCCATCATATCGAATCCAGTCGTCTTCCCACTCAACTGCTTCAAGCTCTTGTTTCTCTGCCTCCACAGAATCTTCCGCCACCTCGTTCATAGCATCTGGAGCTTTTGACGTGGCATTTTTCTTTAGATTAGCTTTACCAATTTGCACAAGTACTAATCCGCCCACGCCAATTACTACTAGTACAAATAAAATAATTACCAAAATCCATGATATTATTTGGTGTTTTGTTCTTTTCTTCATTATATTAAACCCATCTGCGTGCTTTAGGCACGTATTTTAATTAGTATAATCCGCCCTATTAGGGCTACTTATAAATATATCATATTTTGTTCTATATGAAAAGTCTCTAAACTTTTGTTTAGAGACTTTTGCTTGTTTGATTATAATATATTTTAAGATGGAAATCACTGAATTGTATTATTCACCAAAAACAGATTTATAATCTTCTTGGAATTTAATAATTCCTGCTTCTGTTAAAGGGTGTCCTACCATTTGTACAATTACAGAATAAGGTACTGTTGCAATATCCGCACCTGCCAAAGCACAATCTGTTACATGAATTGGATTACGAACGCTTGCTGCAATAATCTGAGTATTAATATCTGCCACTACAAATATTTCAGAAATTTCTCCAATTAAATCTACACCTCTTTGACTAATATCATCTAGACGACCTAGGAATGGTGAAACATAAGTTGCACCAGCTCTTGCTGCTAGTAATGCTTGATTTGCTGAAAAAATCAATGTAACGTTTGTTTTAATTCCTTCAGATGATAGCACCTTACAAGCTTTTAATCCTTCTACTGTCATAGGAATCTTAACGACCATGTTAGGATGAATGTTAGCAATTGCTCTACCTTCTTCAATCATACCCTCTGCATCTACAGTGGTGGCTTTTACTTCACCGCTAATGGGGCCATCTACAATCGCTGCAATCTCTGCAATTACTTCTTCAAATACTCTGCCTTCCTTTGCAATCAAAGATGGG
>CAZKGP010000275.1:1412-3663 GCA_964552225.1 uncultured Acetatifactor sp. | reverse complement strand
GTAGACGGTGGAGCAACCATTGTTTAATCATTAACAAAAAGGTGCCTGGATTTAACGCTGCGTATAATATTAATTTACACAACTGTGTGATATCCCCACAACACACTAAAACCTCCAACTTAAGCTGGAGGTTTTAGTTATGTTCATTAAAGGATCTGAAGTAAAATCACAAATCTTATTACCTTATATTGCTCTTGCAATTTCTGCTGCTTCTGCTATTGCATCAATTGCTCTTCTTGCTTTTACTGCATCTCCTATTACATAATGTGGAGTGTTGGTATTCTCACTATATTTCCTTAGGTCTTCATAGCCTCTTGACGCAGTTCCTGTTGCTACTACAACGTAATCACATTCTAACTCCTGAACTTCGCCTTCTTTTTCAACTATAACAGAGCCTTCTTTAATTTCATTACAGTTACTATTTACCATGGTTTGAATTCCTGCAGCATACAAGTTTTCCATTACACATACTTTTCTAAATATACCTAGATCTCTTCCTACCTCATCCATCATTTCAAGTACTGTAATATTATTATTTTCATCTTTTTCTGCTAGGTATTCTGCTACCTCTAAACCTATTAGGCCACCACCAATAACTACCACCTTGCCACTAGGGTTAGCCTTACCTTCTAATACCTCAAATGAATTAAGAACATGAGGATAGTCAGCTCCTTCTATATCTAATTTGGCTGGCTGTCCACCTGTAGCAACAATAATTACACCAGGGGATACTTCTTCTGCTGATTCATATGTCGCTTTCGTATTCAAACGAATATCAATACCCATATCTGTAGCCTGCATGCCACGTGAGATAGCAGCATTTTTCATTTCTTCTTTTCTAGGTGATTCTCCTGCTAGTATAAATTGACCACCCAAATGATCTGATTCCTCAAAGATTATTGGATAATGACCTCTTTGCTTTAAGGTAATAGCGGCTTCTAGTCCTGCCATTCCTCCACCTGCTATTAAGATCTTCTTTGGATTGTCCGTTTCCTTTATGGCATACTCCTTTTCCCTACCAACGGAAGGATTTCTAAGGCAACTTAGACCAAAATTTTCAGGAGCCATAAAGCGGTCAACACAGCCCTGATTACAACCAACACATCTTATAATTTTATCCTCATTACCATCATGAGCCTTATTACAGAATTCTGGATCCGCGATTTGGCCTCTACCTATTACAACCATATCAGCTTTACCGCTTTCTATAATCTCATCTGCTTGATTTGGTGAATTTATTCTTCCAACAGCTATTGTAGGCATACCTGTTTCCTTCTTAATACGTGCAGCATTATCAACATTAAAACCCCTTGGAAGATCAATTGATGGTACCTCGAATTTAATCCCCGCACTATGGGCATTACCTCTAGATACATCAAGAACATCAACACCAGCTTCTTTTGCCATTTTACAAAACTCAATAATATCCTCAATGGTAAGTCCATCTTCTATATAATCATCTTGAGCAACAATACGCATAAGTAGTGGCATATCATCTGGAATATTTTTACGGATTTCAGCTATAGACTCTAGTGAATATCTGGCACGGTTTTCTAGACTTCCTCCATATTTATCAGTTCTCTTATTAATTCCAGCACTTAAAAATGAATGAGGGGAATAACCGTGAGCAGCATGGAATTCAACACAATCGAAACCAGTATCAACCGCTCTCTTAGCAGCCTCTCCGAATGCCTCTACTACTTCTTTAATTGTTTCTACTGATGCACCTGGAACCACCATACCACCTAAATCTGTATCGCTAGGTACAATACACATTGTCTCAGGATCTCCTGCTAATGCAGCAATACCTCCTTGCCATAATTGAACACAGGCTTTGCCACCTGCTTCATGAATAGCGTCTGTAAATTTCTTTAAACCTGGATTACATTCATCATCACAGATACGCATAAGAAAATCTCTGGGCGCAGATGGAGCGTGAACTGCAGCTGCTTCTGTAATGTTTAAAGCATTTCCCCCTAAAGCCCTAGCAACATGATAATCGATAAAAGTGTCTGTTACATGGCCATTTTTAAGAAAGCCACTACCCATAGCAGGAAAGACTACTCTGTTTCTTAGTTCCATTCCTTTTAACTTTATGGGTTTGAATAAATTTTCATAGTTCATATACTTCTTCTCCTTTATATATAATACGTTGAATAAAATAGTTTCCTAATCTATAAAATGTTTAGTATACCAGTTAATTAATTAACAATTATATTATAATAAACTCCATCCTGTGAATCAATGTATA
>CAZKGP010000275.1:0-1312 GCA_964552225.1 uncultured Acetatifactor sp. | reverse complement strand
GTTAATTAATTAACAATTATATTATAATAAACTCCATCCTGTGAATCAATGTATAAAACTACGAAAACAACAAGACAACTTTGTACTTTTATACTATAATTAATTTGAGGTGATGAAAATGAATTTAACTTTTGATATGCTACTGCCTAAATTAGCTGAATATAGTATAGAAATATACCGCAGCAAAGAGTCAAGTTTATTATTTAACGACCTAAGCTTCCTGGGCGAAGACATTATGGACTTAAAAAATAGCATTCTCTACTTAGGGAAGACATCAATGCTATCCAAAAACACTAATAAACTAGAAGGCCTTGGATTGATCCTTATTAAAGACAGCGACTTTGACCCATCACTAATAGATGCAGAGATAGCTATACTTCCTAATGAGACAAATATGTTTAAGCTCTCTAATGATATTCTAGCTATCTTTCGTTCCAAACGAAAACTAGTGGATAGTTCTGCTGCCCTACTTAATTCTTTAATTGAAGGAAAAGGACTGGGCTATATCGTACAAGTAGGCTCAGAAATTCTTGGCAACCCTGTACTATTAGTAGATGCCACCTCCAAACTTTTGGCTTCTTCTACAAGTTCAACTTTAGACGATAACTTCTGGAATGAGCTTACGGCTTTTGGATATGGAAAAGATAAGACCAATTCATCTTATATCCAAAAGGGATTTGTAAAGCAAATTCTTAATAGTCCCCATCCTCTTATGTTTGATCCTGACTCACCCCATAGCTTAAAAAGAATTGTAGGTAAAATAGAGATAAGTAATAAAACAGTAGGTTATATTGGTGTTTTGGAAAACAATCAAAAACTAAAAGAAGAAGATATCACTATAGTAGAACTCCTATGTGACGTGGTTGCTTCAGAAATGCAAAAAAGTAAACTTTATGATAATTTTACTGGAGTTAAGCATGAGTTTCTACTTATAGATTTATTAGATGATAGAATAGCAAACAATACAATTCTTAAGGAGAGAACAGAGGATTTATTTCCTGGTGCCAACAGGAATTTATTCGTAGTTGCCGTCAACCTAACTGAAAACAATATTAATAGCCATTTCATTGGCCACTTAAGATGGTCTTTTGAAAGCCTTCTTCCCTACTGCAAATCTGTCTATTATAACGAACATATCCTTCTAGTTATTAACATCAATGATAGAGAAAAGTTCCAGGAAATGAAATCAAGTTTAATTGATATTCTGAGAAATAACAAACTAGATGGTGGATTAAGCCTTATGTTTCATGATCTTCTAGATATTAAAAACCATTATATCCAGGCAGAAAGTGCATTAAAACTTGGAAAGCTT
>CAZKGP010000274.1:0-3663 GCA_964552225.1 uncultured Acetatifactor sp. | reverse complement strand
GTGGAAAATGCCAGTTAGAACGGTTTAAGGTGGTGAGACATTATTGATGAAAGTAGAATGTTCTGTATGTATGCACCATTGTAATATCCAAGAAGATAATATAGGTTTATGTGGAGCAAGAAGTAATATAAATGGTAAAATAGTCAGTACCAATTATGGAAAGATTACATCCTTTGCATTGGATCCAATTGAAAAAAAACCTTTAATGCATTTTCTTCCAGGAAGTAAAATATTATCTGTAGGAAGCTATGGATGTAATTTAAATTGTTCATTTTGTCAAAATTATTCAATATCTATGGTAAAAGAAAACCAAGTTGATTATGAAATAATAATGCCAGATAAGCTGGTTCAATATGCTTTAGATTATAAAAGTAAAGGAAATATAGGAATTGCGTATACCTATAATGAACCCCTTATTGGATATGAATATATAAGAGATTGTGCCCAGCTTGCCAAAGAAAATGGATTAAAAAATGTTGTAATAACCAATGGTTGTGTGGAGCTACACGTATTAGAGGAAATTTTACCTTATATAGATGCCTTTAATATAGATTTAAAGGGATTTACAAATACTTTTTATAAAAACGTAAGAGGTAGCCTAGATTTAGTAAAAGCATTTATACAAAGAGCAGCTCAAGAAAGCCATGTAGAGTTAACCACACTAGTGATACCCAATGAAAATGACTCAATGGAAGAAATGATAGAAATCGCCAAATGGATTGCATCTATTAGAGATACAATTCCCTACCACATCTCCCGCTTTTTCCCTCAATGGAAAATGCAAGATCGAGATGCTACCGATGTAGCTCACATATATGAGTTAGTAAAAGAGGCTAGAAAATACCTCAAGTACGTCTATGCGGGAAACTGTTAAGCGTAAAGCCATGCGAAAATAATTATCCAAGACGACCGTGTGAGCTAGCTCACAAAGGTCATATTGGGTAATTATTTTCATAGGGCGCACGCCCGACATGAAATAAGTTGGCACGCTCTATCGCCAACTTATGAATGGCATGGCTTAATACCACCGTGGATGTGCCGCAAGACGACCGTGTGAGCTAGCTCACAAAGGTCATATTGGGTAATTATTTTCATAGGGCGCACGCCCGACATGAAATAAGTTGGCACGCTCTATCGCCAACTTATGAATGGCATGGCTTAACACCACCATGGATTTATATACCATGGCATAAATTTTCCCCACCCCCCCCATTGACAATTATCCCATCTTCTAGTATATTCAAAATATATTATAAAAACAAAACGATAGGAGAGTAAAGGATGATTATTATTAACTGCTAATTTATAACTTAAATAGTATGACGATTTTACAAGAAATTTCACAGAAGTTTTACGAAATTAATTCGTAGATTGTTCGTCATGCACAGCAGGAATAATAGTTCAACATCTTTTAATCATATCGCTTTTCAGAATAACTTATTCATATACAATAATTAGAGAATCAATATATTTCTCAAATTTATATTTATAAGTAAAAAGCATATACATTAGGTGCAGGAATATTCCTGCACCTTTTTAAGTTGTAAACACATGAAAGTAACACAAGAACGAGCAAGAGTATAAAAATATAAAATGTACTCTTACCACATGAAAAGTAGATGTGACTTAAAAAGACTGGAGGAATGTATATGTCTCTAATTAGTGTAAACCACCTGACCTTCTATTATGAAGGTAGCTCAGAAAATGTATTTGAGGATGTTTCATTTCAAATAGATACAGATTGGAAATTAGGGTTTATTGGAAGAAATGGTAGAGGAAAAACGACTTTTTTAAATTTATTATTAGGAAAATATGAATATAGAGGAAGTATCACTTCTTCAGAAGCCTTTGATTATTTTCCCTTTGAGGTTAAGGATAAATCCTTGAATACCGTTGATATTGTTGATGAACTATTTCCAGAAAATGAGTTTTGGAAAATATGTAGGGAATTAACATTGCTGGAGGTGGATGGTGATGTATTGTATCGACCATTTGATACCTTGAGTAATGGAGAACAGACAAAAGTAATGTTGGCAGTACTGTTTTCTTTGGAAAGCAAATTTCTTTTAATTGATGAGCCAACGAATCATTTAGATCGCAAGGCTAGAGAAATTGTTAGAGATTATTTGCAACAAAAAAGAGGATATATTTTAGTTTCCCATGATAGAAATTTCCTAGATCAATGTATTGACCATGTACTTGTTATTAATAAAGCTGCAATTGAAGTATACCAAGGTAATTTTAGTACATGGTGGGAAAACAAAGAAAGACAAGATGCTTTTGAAATGTCAGAAAATGAGAAATTGAAAAAAAGTATTAAGCATCTTACAGAGTCTGCAAGAGAAAAATCTATCTGGGCAGATAATGTAGAAGCCACCAAAATTGGAGCAAAAGCGCAAAAGTACGAAATAAATATTGATACTAGAGCTTATGTAGGTGAAAAATCAAGGCGTATGCAGATGCGCCGTAAAAATCTAGAGCGAAGACAGCAAAAGGAAATAGATGAAAAATCTAAGCTATTAAAGAATATAGAAACAGCCGAAGATTTGAAATTATTTCCCTTACGACATCATAAAAATGTAATCGTGGAGTTAGAGGATACCCAAGTCTACTATAAAAATCTTGATAATACAAATCTAGATAAACTACTTAAAAAACTATCCTTTACCATTGAAAATGGAGATTGTGTGGTACTAGAGGGTGGAAATGGTAGTGGAAAATCCAGTATTATAAAAGCAATTTTACAGGAATGTGGAATGGATTTTAATATTTCATATTATGGAAAAATAACCACAGCCAATGGTTTAATTGTTTCATATGTTTCCCAAGATACTAGTTTTCTGAAAGGTAGTTTAATTGATTTTGCAGAGGAACATGACTTAGATGTAACACTTTTTTTGGCCCTACTTAGGAAGCTTGATTTTGAAAGAGAGCAATTTGAAAAGGATATGTCAGATTTTAGTGGAGGACAAAAGAAAAAGGTATTAATTGCAAGAAGTTTATGTGAACAAGCACATCTATATATTTGGGATGAACCATTGAATTTTATTGATATTTTTTCACGCATTCAAATTGAAAATTTACTAGAAACATATAAGCCATCTATGTTAATGGTGGAACATGATAAAACCTTTGTGGATAAATTAGCAACGAAAAGGATTAGGTGTGAATAAAAGCTAATTGAAAAGGTGTTACACTTCAAACCCATCCAATTATAGAAAGTTACGAAGTAGTCATAACCATACCAATCGCCCCCGCACACGCTCGGCAAAAAACGTAGCGGTACTAAGATTTCAGCTGCGTCTGCGACTTGCTGAAATCAAGTGCCGACATTTTTTAACTGTGCCCAATGGGCGCATGCTCTTTTGAAATGGTTAGTACTGCCTAATTATCAAAAAATGTAGTATATCTTAAAGCTAGCCTATGTATGAAAAGAGAGGTATACTAAATAAAAAGAATTATATAAACGGAGATATTATGGAACGGGAACAAACTCGCTTTGATAAAGCCAAAGAAAAAATAATAGGGGTAGATAGGCAGCGTTTAGGTATTGGAACCTTATCTGAGAAGACAGTTCATGCTATTTTTAAGGAATTTTATGAACCAGATGAGGATAAGCAAGAAATACCTATTGAGAATTATGTGGCGGATATCTATACTGGT
>CAZKGP010000273.1:0-3665 GCA_964552225.1 uncultured Acetatifactor sp. | reverse complement strand
ATCGGACTTTATCCTAAACATATATTTTACTCTATTCTGTCTATAAGGTAAAGACAAGATTTTCCTATACAATAAATCATAATTTTTTGAGCCTGCTACCTATATAAGAACAGGGAGCAGGCTCGAACTTTGAACTATACATTTGGGTTATTCTTCATAATCCGGTTGTTTGCTACGGGCCCAAAGGATGATGATAAATAAGATTCCTATGCCCAATATTACGGCGCCCATGATTACCATAGTGGTGACCCATGGGGTACCCTCGGTGGCATCCGGAGTGACGGTGACTGGAGCGGTTTCCTCTGACGCAGTGGAGGGCTCTGTTGTTTCTGTGGGCTCTGGCTCCTTGATTTGAGTACCATCGACTATTTTGGTGTCTATTGCAATTAAATAATCGGAAGCATGAGTCATCGACAAACTAGCAATTCCTTTACCGTCCATCTGACTGCTACTTATATACTCCAAGGTTCCAGTATCGCTATTGTAGTAAAACAGATTGGCATAATACCCTGATTTGGTAGGGTCAATTAATATCTTAAGAGTAGCTGTGGCTCCAAAATCACCCTCTTGAATCAGGCTAATCTGAAGCGTTGGCAAATCACCAACGGTATTGGTAATCACATCTGAAGGTATGGCATTGGTATTCTTGGTTACCTTTAAATTAAAATCAGCCAGATTTTCTCCTGTAATTTCTGTGCCCTTAATCTCCCAGCTCATATCATTGCCAATGTCTAACATCAGAGTCACATTCTTGCCTTTTAAGGCTTCTATTGTTTTCTTCGGCAATATTAAAGAGTCATCCATACTAATAATAATTTCATCACCTTCAGGCGCTTTGGTCAGCATTTTATTAATATCATTCCAACCACTGATGGAACTATTACCTTTTACATATGGCATGTCATCCGTAATAGTGTCACCACTACCGTTTTCGTTACTAGCGCTGTTTTTATTACTGCTGCCACTATTGTCGCTATTCATACCGCCGCTCAATTTTGGCATGGCTTCGGTATAGGCGTGACCACAGCGACTACAAGTATATGTTTTTACACCAGCCCTACTGTTCGTTGGGTTGATGGTTACCTTGGCTGTAAAAGCATGCCCTAATGCTGGCGTAACTACCACATAAGAATCTCCGCAGGAGCAATAATGCTCAATCTCACCCTGCTGTTCGCATCCCAGCCATTTGATGGTTCTGGTTTTGTCATAATAATGTTTATGCTCTTGATTTTGATCTTTTTTAGCAATGGCTTCGGTATACTGGTGACCGCAGCTACTGCACGTAAAGGTCTTAACACCTTCCTCGTTTTCGGTCGGTTCCTTGGTTACCACTCCTATGTAATTATGACCGATTGGAGCTGTTTCCTGACCCTTGCTTACTTCAAGACCACAAGTCTTACAATAAGTATCGCCTGAGTATCCCTTCTCAGTACAGGTTGCCGCTTTAACATTGCGGACTTCAGTTTCATCAGTGTGTCTACAGTTAACTTTGACAATCACGATTTGTACGGTATGATTCTCATAGTTGACATTATCTTTATAAATAGCGGTGGCATAAGTATCAATGCCAGCCACTAAATCCTTTTCCCCATCCTCAGTCTTCCATGTCCACCCCTCTGCTAAGGGAATTTCTTTGACTTTACCAGTAGCATAATCCACCTTCATCGGGGATGACGGCATTCCTGGTGTTACTTTAGATTTATCTACTTGAATGGTAAGCTGACCAGTGATCGTATTATAGACGCTGTTCTCCGGGGTAAAGACAATCCCATACCGGGTGACACCGCTATCTGCTACAGCGGGCCGTGCCGCACCTTCCTGCCATGAAAAAGTACCATTGATTGGATTGCCGTCCACTATTACCAAACCGCCGCTGATGGGAGCATCGGCCAAAGATTGACCATACGTGATTGTAGCCGCACTGGGTAAGGTTACCATTTGGGGAGTTGCTTTCACAACGATGTTCAGACCATCTCCCAGCTCACTGGCATAATCGGTAACTTTATTTTCATTAACATCTTCGGCAAAAACATATATGGTATAATTCCCCGCCGGTAAATCGGTCGGCAGAGTCACGTTGGAAACAGAACCGGTGCTGTCATTGATCTTCCCATAATAAACTGGTTTTCCAGCACTATCCATTAGAACCGCCGACATCTGAGTGGCACCGCCTAAAACAGTGGCGGCCGATTTATGACTGATGGCTATATTATCGCCTCTGGTATAAGTATTCGTACCTCCGCTCAAAGACCCGTTCGCGGTCCCCGACAGCTGTAATGTCAATTTCCAGTTATTTACTCCGCTAACATTGGTTATCTTTTTAAAAGAACCAGGTTTGGCCTGATCAGCCGGAGTGGTAAATAAGATATTCTCAAGATTCAAATACATTGCAGGGGCAACACCGGCTTCTGTCATGGTACTATTTTCACTGATAGGCTGTCCCGTTAATTTTCCTGACCTATCCACTGTTACGCCCTTGGTTTCATCGCCCTCTATACCAGAACGAAGCCACCATGAACTGGCATTGCCAGTACTCACCGATAAGCTTCTAGCACTGTCCAACTCATATCCATATTGCTCTGCTAACACATCCGTAGCACTTAATAAGAATACTTTATCTGTACCATTAAGAGACGGATTGGTATAGCTGACATTGCCATCGACAGTACTCGCTCCGGCAGGTTTGCTATAGCCAACGATACTATTTTTTTCTTCCGTTGTCAGACCTTTTAAAAAATCTCCATTTAAATATTGTTGAATATCACTTCCCTGCCACTGATTGCTGCTCCCGCTATAAGCACTATTCTTAAGAATAGCATCCGTTTGCAGAAGCATGGCGTTATGAGCAGTAATCTCATCAGCCTTGCTATCCAATACCCGCCATAAAATCGGTGTATTATCATAGCTACCCAAATATACCTTGCTACCGCTCCATGTAGCTCCACTGGTGGGATCGTTTATTCCAGCAATCACACCGTTTTGATTCCAATTCAATGTATATGTCTGTTGATTTGCTGCCTGTATCTCAACTGGCAACATACCAACAAGCATACAGATACTTAATAAAAATGCGGCTGTTCTGCCGCTTCTTTTTTTCATCATCTTAAAACCCAACCTTTCTTTTAAATATATAAGCTATCACTTCATTTAATAATCAAACCTATTCACCAACTTATAAATATCCTGACTTAATCACCCATTTACGTAATTTCTTCTAACTAAATTTTAGTATCTTCATAATCTATGACACTATTATTGTATCATACTTAATATATCAATTAATATATAAATTATTTTTTTCAAGAATTTTTTAGCGTGGTGAAACAATTAGAGGCGAAGCCGTCATATTGGTTGAATATACAACTTTTCCACTCTTGTCTTTGCACTTTTGTCTTATGGTTCCCGTTACAAGGTTTTCTCCCTAAGGTATATTGGCAGACCTCTGTTCTATGGAGATGAGACCATAAACAGCCCTTGAAAGCATGAAAGCCCTTGCTGCACATGCTTTCAATGTTTAGGGGCTCATTGGAATGCTTAGAAAAGTGGACTGCCAATATACCTTAGGGGGAAAACCGCCAACGTAGCCACAAGCCAAAACCTTAATTAACAACAAAATAAGTTGACGAACAGCTTCGATTCATAAATCAAATGCTACTCGCCAACTT
>CAZKGP010000272.1:0-3731 GCA_964552225.1 uncultured Acetatifactor sp. | reverse complement strand
AAAGAATAAGTCTGTAACCTGTTTTACTTGGCTACAAACTTATTATACGAGGAGGTGGGTTAATGATATTGGAAGCAGACAAAATATCTAAAACATATTTTGATGGCAGACTAGGCTTAAATGAATGCAGTTTGTCGGTTAGCCAAGGGGAATATGTGTGTATCGTTGGTAAATCCGGTTGTGGTAAAACTACGTTATTAAATATCATTACAGGTATGCTTGCACCAGCTGCCGGAAATGTGTATTTAGACGGAGAAGACATATATAATGATTTGAAGCAATCTAAAAGAACAACACTTAGAAACCATAAAATTGGATATTTGAATTATGGAAATTATTTGATTGAAAATTTAACCGTGTACGATAATATTATTTACCCACTACTACTTAATGGTAGGAAATGTGAAAGCAATAATATAGATATGATTTTGGATGAACTTGAGATAGGAAATATTAAAAATTCCTATCCCTGGCAAATTTCAGCAGGAGAATATCGCCGTGCTGGATTGGCAAGAATCCTTGCATTAGATACTAAGATGTTAGTATTAGATGAGCCTACAAGTAATTTAGATGATAAAAGCGCAGACATAATACTAAATATCATATCTAGATTAAAAGAACAAAAAATAATTGTTGTTGCTACACATGATGAAAGGCTAATGTTGGGCAGAAAGATTGAGTTAATATGAGTTATTCTTTGTTGATATTACTGGTGGAATAAATAGCGATAAGAATACATGTAATTTATAGTTTACTTTTACACACGGAAGAAGTATAATAGGTGTGTGAAAGTAAGGTGATATAATTTGAATAAAAAAATTATTTTAGATAAAATGTTGGATCAAAACGGAGGCGTGCTACTTACCAGAGAAGTAGTCAGTATTGGAATTTCAAAGACATATTTTATGGATTACGTTAAAAAGAAGAATCTGGAGCGAGTGGCTATGGGAATTTATATGTCCTTTGATGCTTGGATGGATCCGTTTTATCTTTTACAGATTAGATATCCGAAGGTGATTTTTTCACATGAAACAGCGCTATACTTATTAGGATTAGGAGAACGGGAACCGCTTCAATTCACAGTTACAGCAAAGTCTGGTTATCATGTTAAAAGTATGACAGAACAGAATATTAAAGTATATCGTATTAAGAGCGAACTTTTGGAATTGGGAATTTCCACAGTGGAATCGCCAGCGGGGCATATTGTAAGATCGTATAACGCAGAACGAACTGTTTGTGATTTGCTACGTAATCGAAGTCAGGTAGAAATTCAGGATTTGCAAAGCGCCTTAAAAGAGTATACAAGAAGCAAAGATAAAAACCTTCCGCAATTAATGCGATATGCAAAAGAATTACATGTAGAAAAATTGTTAAGACCGTATTTGGAGGTGTTGCTGTAATGATACGTACATCACGTCAGTTAAAGGCTCTAGTAAGAAATATGACCCAGGGAGATAGTATACAAGCACAAATTATTATGCGTAATTATGTTATGGAGCGTTTCTTGGAACGAATATCACTATCAAAATATCAAAATAATTTTATTCTCAAGGGTGGAATGCTAGTGTCTGCTATGGTGGGGTTAGATACACGCTCCACTCTTGATATTGATACAATGATTAAGAATATGCCTTTATCAATAGAAACTATAAAAGAGATGATTGAAGAAATTATATCAATTCCAATTGATGATGGAATATTATTTTCTATAAAATCAATTTCTGAAATTATGGATGAAGCAGAGTATGGTGGGTTTCGTATTCTATTGGATTCAAAATTAGAAACAATGTGTATCCCTTTAAAAGTGGATGTTTCTACGGGTGACATTATTACACCTAGGGAAATATCATATTCTTTTAAGCTTATGTTTGAGGATCGTACAATTTCAGTGCTTGCATATAATTTGGAAACAGTTTTAGCAGAAAAATTAGAGACGGTAATATCAAGGGGTACAGTAAATACAAGATTAAGGGATTATTACGACTTGTATATTCTACAAAATGAATATCCCCATGCCATTGACATGGAGCATTTTAAAAAAGCCGTTTGGGCAACAAGTGAAAAGCGGAATACGAAGCAACTGATGCAGGAAGGAACACTCATTTTGCAAGAGATTACAGAGAGTAAAGATATGCAGAACTTGTGGAAAAATTATCAAATAAAATTTTCTTATGCGGAAGATATCTCATGGGAGATGATAATGGAATCAATAAAATTTTTATATAAAAAAAGTAGAATATAAAACATATCATTTATATGTCTATTTACAATACACCTGACAATCCAGTGTTTGAGCTCTTCTACATAGACGTAGAAGAAGTTGAGATATTCAGTTATAAATACAATAAAAATAGAGCCCTAGATTTATCTTATAAAATCTAGGGCTCTTATATCGTTATTTATAGCAAATATCGTCTGTGATTTTTACACTTCAAAACCACCATCAACTCTTAGGCTCTGTCCAGTAACAAATGATGAATCATCAGTTGCAAAGAATAAAGCTACTGTTGCAATATCATTTGGTCGTCCAACTCTCTTAAGAGGTGATCCATCAATCATATAGGAAACTGCATCTTCTCCACCAGCCTCGTCTAACATTCCGGTAACGATTGCCCCTGGTGCAATGGCATTGACTCTGATTTCTGGTCCCAATTCATTTGCCATGGCTTTATTAAGACCTTCAAAGGCATGTTTAGATGAACTATAGGCAACTGGTCCAAAGTGTGCTGCATATCCAGCTACGGAAGTGGTATTTACGATGGCACCTTTTCCTTTTTTCTTCATAATTGGTGCAACATCCTGAGCTAGAATCAAAGCAGAAGTTAAGTTAACATTTAATACTTTGTTCCATTCTTCTAGAGTAATATCTGTGATTGTGGTCAAACTAAGCATACCTGCATTATTGCAGAGCACATCAACAGTACCATATTTGTCCACTGTAAAAGGAACAATTTTCTTTACGTCTTCTAAATTTGACATATCTACAAGTAAATATTCTGCTTCTCCGCCATCTTCGCGAATCTGATCTACAACCTCTTTGGCACGAGCTTCGTTTCTACCTGTAATTACTACTTTTGCACCTTCTTTTGCAAATAGGTAAGCGGTAGCTCTACCCATTCCATTCGTTGCACCTGTAATAATTGCTACTTTGTCTTTTAGCTTCATGTAATACCTCCTAATATTTAAGTGATTTATACTACATTAAAATGCATTTAAAGTTAAATGTCAAGGCTATTAAATTAATCTATTTTTTAACATAGTTTTTCTTATTAATTAGATCATTATTTTCCGCATAATTCCACGTACAATACGATAATGTAGTGGTAGCAGATTTTTACCAGCAAGTTTTAATTCTTTTCGTATTTCAATTTTTTGTGGACAATGTTGTTCGCACAAACCGCATTCCACACATTTGGTGTAGTCACTGGCATCCTTTTTATGTGAAGTAGCCATGAGATAATCCATTCTGGCATTTCCTTTTTTTTCTGTATACATTCTATTGTAGCAGGCAAAGGTGTTGGGAATATCTACACCTTTAGGGCAAGGCATACAGTAGCCACAACCAGTACAACCAACTCGAAGAGTTTCATTAATAGCGTCTTTTACCTTTTCAATCATTTCATAATCATTATCTGTAAATTCACCAACTTGAACCTTTGAAGCAATGGAGATATTTTCATTTAACATTTCCATAGAATTCATACCAGATAATACACAGGTGACTTCTGGCT
>CAZKGP010000271.1:0-3737 GCA_964552225.1 uncultured Acetatifactor sp. | reverse complement strand
AGACAAATACAAAAGCAGTTAAAAAGGTTGACTTATTTAGAGGAATCATTGTTACTGTTATCCTGTATTGATGCTGGAACATTGGTGTTAAAGCGTGAAAGGGTAGACGTATTTACCGTGCTTACGTTGGCGGCTGATAATCTACAAGAATTGTTTGAGCAGTCAGAAGTTTCTATTGATATTCCAGAGTTAGGAGCAGTAGAAATAATCGGGGACTTAGACTGGACTATGGAAATAATCATGAATTTATTTAAAAATTGTATGGAGCATACTCCAGCAGGTAAAATGGTTCAATGCTCTTATGAACAGAATCCATTATATACACAAATAAAGATATGGGATGAAGGACAAGGATTTCTCAAAGATGATATTCCTCATTTATTTGAACGGTTTTATCGTGGAAAATATGCAAAAGATAGTGGAATAGGTATAGGTCTCCCATTAGCAAAGGCCATTATTGAAATGCAACATGGGGTAATTAGTGCCAGCAACCTCCCTAATGGTGGCGCTTGTTTTGAAATACGTTTCTACAGTCACTGAGATGTCACTTTACTTTGCTATAATATTGCAGAAAAGTAAAACATATTATGGAGGTTTTTATGGAAATTCTAAAATGTAGTGACGTTGTTAAAGTGTTTGGAAAAGGTAGTAATCAAGTTGCTGCCTTAAATGGTATTAACTTAACAATAGAAAGAGGGGAGTTTGTGGCAATCATAGGTGCGTCAGGCTCTGGTAAATCAACACTGCTTCATATCCTCGGTAGCGTGGACCAAACCACAAAGGGAACAGTTGTTGTAGACGGTGTTGACATTGGTAAAATGAATGCCACTGATGCGGCTATTTTCAGAAGAAGAAAGGTGGGCTTGGTATATCAGTTTTACAATCTGATTCCAACCTTAACGGTGAAAAAGAATATTTTAATGCCTATGCTTTTGGATAAAAGGAAGCCAGATAAGGAATATTTTGATACCATTATTAAAATATTGGGCATT
The DNA here is from genome assembly GCA_964552225.1 of uncultured Acetatifactor sp. Lineage (GTDB taxonomy): Bacteria > Bacillota > Clostridia > Lachnospirales > Lachnospiraceae > Acetatifactor. Next base: position 2,745 of record CAZKGP010000271.1, on the reverse strand, counting down.
GGTGATAAATTAGAAGTCCTTCCAAACCAGCTTTCTGGTGGGCAACAACAGCGTGTTGCTATTGCAAGAGCATTGATTTATCGCCCAGCGATTTTGCTTGCAGACGAACCAACGGGTAATTTGGACCAGAAGAATTCAAAAGAAATTGTTGATTTGTTAAAACTGTCCAACCGTAATTTGAAGCAGACAATCATACTCATTACACATGATGAAAAAATTGCACTGGAAGCTGACCGCATCATAACAATAGAAGATGGGCAAATCATCAGCGATGAGAAACGGAGGTAAGCTAAGATGTGGAAAGACTATTCTAAAAGTTATATTAAAAATAATCGTTCCTCCAGCATATCAATTATTGCTGCGGCTCTTATCTCTGCATTATGCTTATCCTTCTTGTGTAGTTTCTTTTATAACATGTGGGTAGCGGAAATTGACAATATTGCACATCAAGAAGGTGACTGGCAAGGGCGAATTACTGGACAAATAGATGATGAAGATTTACAAACCATACGAAATTTTGCAAATGTGGAAAGGGCTGAAATCAATACACAATTGTCAGAACTTAAGGAAATAGTTGTTGATATTTATTTTCAAAATAAGAAGACTATTTTTCAGGATATGCCCTTAATCACATCACAGCTTGGACTGGAAGAAACGACGGCTGAGTACAATTTGGTGCTTTTATCCAGATATCTGATACATGATCCTCAAGATGAAACTCCGCCATTATTAATGTCATTTTATATAGCCATTTTAGTTATCATGTCTATTTCCCTGATTTTAGTAATCCATAATTCCTTTGCTGTATCCATGAGGGCGAGGATTCACCAGTTTGGGATTTTTTCCAGCATTGGAGCGACACCTAAGCAAATCAGGACTTGCTTGATACAAGAGGCTATGGTTCTTTGTCTGCTACCTATTATTGTTGGTACATTTGTAGGAACTGCAGTATGCTTTGGCGTGATTCAAGCAATGATTATTCTTGGAGAAAATATACCAGAAACATATGCAACTGCCTTTGCATATCATCCGGCTGTTTTTTTGGTAACAGCACTGATATCAATTTTGACAGTCCTTATTTCTGCATGGATACCAGCTAGAAAACTAAGCAAAATGACGCCATTAGAAGCAATTCGTAATGTAGGTGGATTTCAATTAAAAAGAAAAAAGAAATCTCCTATTCTCGCACTATTATTTGGAATGGAAGGGGAGCTGGCAGGTAATGCCTTGAAGGCACAGAAGAAGGCTTTGCGCACATCTACATTATCCCTAACTTTATCCTTTCTAAGCTTTACCATTATTTTATGCTTTTTTACCCTTTCAGGCATTAGTACAAGACAGTCTTATTTTGAAAAATATCAAGATGTATGGGATGTTATGATAACTGTAAAAAATACAAAAATAGAAGATTTAGGACTGATACAAGAGTTAAAAGCAGCAGAAGGCGTGCGAGATTGCATTGTGTATCAAAAGTCTGAAGCAGTAAGTTCTGTTTCAGAAGATTGGCAAAGCGAAGAATTGACTGCGCTAGGCGGATTTAGTGCTCTTGCTAAAGTGCCTCAAATGGAAGATGGGAATTATATAGTGGACACGCCTATTGTAGTATTGGATGATGAAAGCTTTGTTAAATATTGTGAGACAATCGGTGTAGAAGCTCGTTTAGATGGAACCATTATTCTCAATCATATATGGGATAGTATAAACAGCGTTTTTCGCTATCCAGAATATATACCCTTTGTGCAGGAATCACATAATACCATTGCATTACAAAATGCTACACAACATAAAGCGATAGAACTTCCTATATTGGGTTATACTCAGGAAGCACCAGTCTTGAGAGAAGAGTATAGCGACTATTCCTTGGTACAGTTTATTTCCACCTCTCTTTGGAAAGACATATCAGCTCAGATAGGCAGTGAGGAAGATACCTATATTCGTATCCTTGCAAAAGAAGGAATAGAGCTTGCAGAGGCAGAAGAAATAGAAGAACGCATTTCTAAGATTCTTACCAATGAATTTGAAATTGAAAGTGAAAATCGCATTGGTGAAAAGATTACAAATGACTATATGATATTTGGATATCTTGTAATATTAGGTGGATTCTGCGGGCTCCTTGCAGTCATTGGTATTGCAAATGTTTTCTCAAACACATTGGGATTTATTACACAGAGAAAACGGGAATTCGCACAATATATGTCTGTAGGTATGACACCTAAAGGCATACGCAAAATGTTTAGTATAGAAGCCCTTGTTATTGCTGGTCGCCCACTCTTGATTACATTACCGTTGACAGTAGCATTTGTACAATTTGCAGCAAAAGCAAGTTATCTGAATCCTATGGAGTTTTGGGTGGAAGCACCAATCATTCCCATTACATTATTCTGTTTGGCAATTTTAGGTTTTGTTACCTTGGCTTACTATATTGGTGGAAAACGCATATTGCGATGTAATTTGAATGAAGCATTGAGGAATGATACAATGGACTAATATATTAATAAGAGGTAAAGGAAAATGACTTGTAAAACATATGATATTAATACACTACAAGATTACAAATATGTAGTGGTGTTATCTAAATATAAAGGGAAAATATTATTAAGTCGCCATAAGGGGCGTTCCACATGGGAAACACAAGGCGGACATATAGAATCAGGAGAAACTCCGTTAGAAGCTGCAAGGCGGGAATTATACGAAGAATCTGGTGCAGTGGAGTTTGATATAATACCACTGTGTGACTATGGATCC
>CAZKGP010000270.1:1361-3757 GCA_964552225.1 uncultured Acetatifactor sp. | reverse complement strand
TTTCAGCTACTGCATTTTCAAAAAATTTAGATTGCATACCTGTTGCACCAACAGAACCAATTTCCTCTTTATCTACTAGAATACAGCAAATAGTTCTATCTGTTACTTTGGTATCTAGCATTGCTTTCATAGAAGTATAAGCACATGCTCTATCATCCTGTCCGTATCCAAGAATCATGCTTCGATCAAAACCAGCTTCTCTGGCACGTCCTGCTGGAACCACTTCTAATTCTGCAGAGATAAAATCTTCTTCTTCGATATCATAATTTTGTTTTAAAATATCTAAAATACCTGCTTTTACAGCCTCTTTAGCAGTTTCGGTCTTACCGTCTGCATTTTTATCTTCTTTTTTTGTTTTATCAATTTGAAGGGGTTTATTTCCAATAATAAGGTCTAAAGCTTCCCCTTCTATTACTTTGGATGCTTTTTTCTCAAGTTGTTCTTGTGATAAATGTATTAACAAGTCAGAGATAAAAAATACAGGGTCCTCTTCATGTTCTCCAATATTAATTTCAATTGTTGTACCATCTTTTTTCACAACAACACCATGAATGGCAAGAGGTATCGTTACCCACTGATATTTTTTGACCCCTCCATAGTAATGAGTATCCAAATAAGCAAAACCACCGTCTTCATACAATGGATTTTGTTTGATATCCAATCTTGGGCTGTCAATATGTGCTCCAAGAATATTAATACCATTCACCATTGGGTTTTTACCAATCTGAAACATTGCGATAGATTTATTCATCCAAACGCTGTAAACCTTATCACCCTTTTTAAGAGAAGTTCCATTTTTTAATAATACTTCTAGCTCTTGATATCCTGAAGCTTCAATTGTATTCACAATAGTATCAATACATTCTCTTTCTGTCTTACCTGAATCTAAGAATTCTCTGTACTCCATGTTTAAAGTTTCTAATTCTTTTAATTGCTTGGGACTATAAGTTTCCCATATATTTTTCTTTTCCATTCTTAATCGACCTTTCTAATGGCGTAATTCAATTCCCAGTTGCTCTAATCCATTTAGAATTTTTTTCATAGATGCATTTACATCATTATCCTCTAAAGTTCTATCTTTGGCACGGAAAGTAATGGAGTATGCAATCGATTTATATCCTTCTTTGATTTGACTGCCTTCATAAATATCAAAAAGGGCATAAGATTCAAGGATCTTGCCTCCTCTTTGTTCAATTACATTCTCAATATCACCTGCCAAAATATTCTTAGGAACCACCATACTAATATCTCTGCTTACGGCTGGATATCTAGCAATTCCTGTATACTTTCTATCAAATGTTGTAAATGGGATGATGTTTGGCATATCTAGTACTGCAACATATGCCTTCGTTCCAATATCATAATTATCCAAAACTTCTGGATGTACTTCTCCCAAATATCCCACTATTACATTATCATACTTGATAACAGCCTGACGACCAGGGTGTAAGAATGATTTCCCTGCCTCTGGATTATAATTTAATTTTTTATTCATACCTACGCTAGTGAAAAATTCTTCCACTACACCTTTTAGTGAAAAGAAGTCACCCTCTCCATAAAAACCAAGAACAAATTGCATTCTTTCTTCTGGAAGATCAGTCAGTGGTAATTCCTTTGGTAAATAAGTATTACACAACTCATATAATCTTACATTTTTATTTCTACGATTATAATTGGTAGATAGACTACTTAATATACCATTTAAAGGTAAAGTTCTCATAATAGAATAATCTTCCCCTAAAGGATTCATAATTGTCACAGTCTGGCGCAATGCATCATCTGCTGGAATAAGCAGTTTATCAAATACTTTTGGACTTTCAAAAGAATAAGACATTCCTTCAGAAAAACCACAATATTCTGCAATATTTCTAGCCTTTTGCTCAATTCGTAATTTATAGGACAATTTTCCCGCAGTTGCCTCTCCTGTAGGAAGAGTGGTGGGAATCTTGTCATAGCCGTAGAAACGAGCTACTTCTTCTGCAATATCTGCAAATCCTTCTATATCTTGACGGAAAGATGGAATCACCAATTCATTGGCATCCTCATCATAGCACAAGCCTTCTAGCTTAAAGATTTGAAGCATTTCATCTGTACTAATAGTGGTACCTAATAATTTATTGATTTTATCTGGCTGAAATAAAACACGCACAAGTGGTTTTAAAGGCACCTTTACATCAACCATTCCGCTAATTACTTCACCACATCCAAGTTCTTCAATTAACTCACATGCACGATTAATTGCTTCTTCAGCATTTCTACAATCTAATCCCTTTTCAAATTTACCGGAGGCCTCTGTACGAAGTCCAAGTCTTTTTGCTGATTTACGAATATTCGGACCATTAAAAACAGCAGATTCAAAAACCACAGTTTTCACTTGATCTGTTATTTTAGAGTTT
>CAZKGP010000270.1:0-1351 GCA_964552225.1 uncultured Acetatifactor sp. | reverse complement strand
TTCTCCACCCATAATACCTGCAATACCAATTTCTTTCTCTGCATCACAAATCATAAGCATATCTTTATCAAGCTTACGGATCTGACCATCTAAGGTTTGGAATTCATCACCGTCTTTTGCACGACGAACAATAATTTTATTGCCATCTATGGTATCCATATCAAATGCATGCATTGGCTGACCGTACTCTTCCATTACATAGTTAGTAATATCAACTAAATTATTAATAGGACGAATACCACTGGAAGCCAAACGTCTTTGCATCCACTCTGGAGATGGTCCAATTTTAATGTTCTTACATACTCTCGCGCAATATCTTGAACACAAATCTTGATCCTGTACCTCTACTTTAATATAGTCATTTACATCTTCACCATTACCGCCTGCCTTTACAATAGGAGGAAAAAATGGCTTGCGGAAGGTTGCCGCAGCTTCTCTTGCAACTCCTAATACTGAGTAGCAGTCTACTCTATTACTTGTGATTTCATATTCATAAACAGTGTCACGTAATCCTAACAAAGCAACAGCATCTCCACCAATTTGGGCATCTTCTTTCAAAATATAGATTCCTTCTTCAGGTGCTTCAGGATACATTTCTCTAGTAGAACCTAGTTCCTCAATGGAACACATCATTCCTTGTGATGGAATGCCTCTTAGTTTACCAGCCTTAATTCGGATTCCGCCTTCTGGCATAGGACCACCATCGTGCCCACCAGCTACTCTACCACCATCTAATACAACTGGAATTTTATCCCCAACTTTTACATTATTGGCTCCTGTAACAATTTGAACTATTTCTGTCCCAACATTTACCTGACATACAATTAATTTATCAGCATCTGGGTGTTTTTCTATGGAATCTATTTGTCCTACTATTATTTTTTCAAGATTTTTATCCTTACGCTCATAACTTTCTACCTTTGTTCCAGAAAGTGTCATTGCATCACAGTATTCTTGATCGGTACACTGTAAATCCGGTACATATGCTTTAATCCATGATAATGCTATATTCATATCTTTATCTTCCTTTCTTTTAATTAAAATTGTTTAAGAAAACGTGCATCATTTTCATATAAAAGACGCATATCATCAATTTCATATTTTAATAACGCAATACGCTCAAGTCCTACTCCAAAAGCAAATCCTGAGTACTCTTCTGGATTAATTCCACTCATTTCAAGAACACGAGGATGTACCATACCGCATCCCAAAATCTCTATCCAGCCACTTCCTTTACAGAATCTGCAACCACTTCCCCCACACTTAAAGCAAGTAACATCCACTTCTGCACTAGGCTCTGTAAATTGGAAATGGTGAGGTCTGAATTTAATTTTAGTTTCTTCACCAAATA
>CAZKGP010000269.1:0-3758 GCA_964552225.1 uncultured Acetatifactor sp. | reverse complement strand
TGCATTATCCTTGCTCCTGTTTCAGCTAAGCGAGCACGACTTTCTTCATTGGATTGTGTAATGATAACTCTTTTAGAAGCTTGTTTTATATATTCTTCCCAAGGCAGATTAATATCTAGACAAAATTGTTTTCTTGCATCCTCTAACATTACTCTGTTAATGTTACAATTTTCCTTCATGTATATTAATCTCCTCTTTTATTGGAAAGTATAATATTATAAATTTCCCTTTTAGGAACGCCTCTATCCTTTGCTACTTGTTTCATAGCATTTTTAGAATCAATACCTTGTGCCTCATAATATGACATATGCTCTTCAACAGACATATTTTCCCATAACTCTATTTCCTCTTGTCGTTTGGTTTCTAAGCTTTTTCCTTCAATTACCAATACATACTCTCCTCTAGGATTTTCTTCTTTATAGTAAACAAGAGCTTTTTCCAAGGTTGTAGGGAGTATCGTTTCAAATTTTTTAGTTAATTCTCTGCACAACGTAAGTTTACGATTCCCTAGCACATCATATAATTCTTCTAATGTACGAATTAGGTGATGAGGAGCTTCATATATAATTATTGTTCTGCTTTCTTCGACTAATTCTTCTAATATTACTTTTTTCTCTTTTTTATCAGATGGTAGAAAACCTTCAAAGCAAAATCTTCTAGTACTAATACCTGATAAAGTTAATGCTGTAATACAAGCAGCAGGCCCCGGTAATGACGTTACTACTATGCCATTTTCATAACACATCTGAACTAGGACTTCTCCTGGATCAGATATTGCTGGCGTTCCCGCATCTGTAATCACTGCTATATTTTGACCATTGCGTAACTGTCCAATTAGTTGTTGTGCCTTTTCCACCTTATTATACTCGTGATAACTAGTCATAGGAGTACGAATGTTGAAATGATTTAACAACTTAATACTATTTCTAGTATCCTCAGCAGCTATCACATCCACGCTCTGCAACGTTTCAATTACCCTTGGTGTCATATCCCCAAGATTCCCTATAGGTGTTGCACATAAAAATAACTTACCCGCCATATCTATCCTCATTTCTGCATATAACTACCACATCAATACCCATATATATCATAAATTTCTGGCATATACACTCCCGGTTCCTTATATACTATCAATGGTTTCTCCACTGTCATCCTAGGCTTTCCATACTTTGTAGCCTCTATCAAAACCATATTAGGTTCTTTGTCAACGTAAGGGTATACTAGTTGCATACGCTTTGGTTCCAATTTATATTTCGACATGGTCACCATTATTTCAGCCAAGCGAAATGGTCTATGTACCATAAAAAAATGGCCACCAGGTTTTAAAAGTTTAGCCCCTTGGCTAATAATATCCTCCAAGGTACATAAAATCTCATGTCTTGCAATGGCTTTTGGCGCATCAGGATTAGTTAATCCATGCTGTCCAATCATATAAGGAGGATTACATGTAATTACATCAAAAGAAGCAGACTTAAAAATAGTGTCTGCTTCCTTAATATCGCCAATCACAATATCTATTTTATCAGTCAAATTGTTTAATATAACACTACGTCTTGCCATATCTGCACTTTCTGCTTGAATCTCAAGACCAGTAAAATGCATTGCTTGACTCTTTGCCTCCATTAGTATAGGAATAATGCCAGTTCCAGTTCCCATATCTAATACAATATCGCCCTTTTTAGCACGAGCAAATCCTGACAGTAAAACGGCATCCATGCCAAAACAAAACTTATCGGGATTCTGTATTATTTGATAACCATTCCTCTGCAATTCATCTATTCGCTCGTTTTCCTTCAGATTAATTGTCATTGAGCTTTGATTTTCCTTCCACTTTTTCAAGATATTCTAATTTTTTAATCTCTTCCTTTGAAATGTCTTCTTTTATCGATTCATTTTTATCTTTACGAACTCTCTTTTTGAAACGAAGTTTATCAACTTCATATTCAACAATTTCTTTTCCATCGTTAGAATCAACAATAATCTTTACTAGCTGTCTTAATACATTAATACTTTGCACTTCACCCTTAATACCGTCTTCAGTTGTTACAATATCTCCAATATTGGGTAATCTACGATTCAATTCTTCATAGGTCTCTTCTTCATGGTTTAGACAACACATTAAACGACCACAAACACCAGATATTTTAGCTGGATTTAGTGAAAGGTTTTGTTCTTTTGCCATCTTAATTGATACTGGAATAAAATCAGGCAAATGAGTATGACAGCATAACGCACGTCCACAAATTCCAATACCACCGATAATTTTAGTCTCATCGCGAACACCGATTTGTCGTAGTTCAATTCTAGTTTTAAATACACTAGCCAAATCCTTTACCAGCTCACGAAAGTCAATTCTTCCATCTGCTGTAAAGTAAAATAATACCTTATTATTATCAAAGGTATATTCTGCATCTACCAGCTTCATATCTAACTCATGCTTTTTGATTTTTTCAAGACAAATATTGAAAGCATCTTTTTCTTTTAATTTATTAGCCACCTCTTGCTCATTATCCTTTTTACTAGCAATGCGAATGACTGGTTTGAGAGGCTGAATAACTTTATCATCTTCAACTTCTTTAATTTCACCAACAACAGTTCCATATTCTATTCCACGAGAGGTTTCCACAATAACATGGTCACCCTTTTTGATATCTAATTTTAACGGATCAAAAAAATATATTTTGCCAGCCGTACGAAATCTTACTCCTACTACTTTTATCATCTATATACCACCCGCGTGTTGCAACACGCATATGTTCTGCTGAATATGCTTTTTTATTCAACCTTATTGCTTTAGAATTTCTTTCCACACTATTTTATCATAAATAAAGTTATCTGAAAAGCAGAACGTAAGCCATTCTAGCCGTTGTCTTTTATTTCCAACAACAGTAATTCCATTGCTAAATCAAAATTAACATTTGCATTTAATCGGTTTTTTGCTTTCTCTAATGCATTTATTACCCGTTCAATACCTTCATAGCTACTACGTTTTGTAACATTTCTAATAGATTGAATATCCTCTTTAAAAACAAGGTTATTGGCATCTTTAGTTGCTTTAAACATAAGAACATCGCGATACCAAATCCATATAATGTCCAAATAATCATTTACATCCAATTTATACTCTGTTATTTTTTTCACTGCCGTAATAATCTCATGGATCTCCATGTCTTGTATGTACTTAAGTAAAGATAATGCTTCAGACTTCACATTTTCAAAATCTTCACTAGAGGCCAATATTTTTGCTTTTCCAACATTTCCCCTTGCAAATGCTACGCATATGTCAGCCTTATAATCTGGCACTTGTAACTCTTGCATCAAATAATTTCTCATTAATTCATTACTAACAGGCTTCATGTTGAGGGTAACGCAACGGCTTAAAATAGTGGGAAGCAGAGTGTTTAGATTAGTTGTTAACAGTAAAATCACTGCATATTCAGGTGGCTCTTCTAATGTTTTAAGAATTGCATTTTGTGCTTGTGCAGTCATCTTTTCTGCTTCATTTACAATATAAATTTTATGCTTACCCTTATAAGGCTTAATGGCAACATCATTATTGATTTGTAAACGTATATCATCTACACCGATTGTATTAGGTTTTTCATGAACTAACTTAATAATATCTGGATGATTTTTTGACAATGCCTGTTTACAAGAATGACATTCTTGACATGGTTCCGTTTCATTCTCCTCGCATTGTAAAGCCATAGCAAATATATTTGCTATAAATTCTTTCCCAGACGATTTCTCACCATTTA
>CAZKGP010000268.1:0-3803 GCA_964552225.1 uncultured Acetatifactor sp. | reverse complement strand
GCTAGTTCTTCTTCATTTTGGCTGGCGATTGTAACATTTGCAGATAAACCCATTAGCTTATGAGCCAACACTTTTCCACATCTGCCATATCCAATAACAAGACTTTCACTATGGTGAATATTAGTTTCTTGATTCTTAAATGCCTCAAGAATACAACCTTCTGCTGTTGCAATCGAATTAAATATAGCAATGGTCTCCTGCTTCATAAAATCATGGCAAACGACTTCCTTTTCCTCACATAATGCTTCCACTTCCCTCGGTATTACCCCAGCAAAAAGCTGCATACCTGAACGTAGAAAATCTCCTTCAAACAGTTTTTCATCCTTTACCAGCGGTATTCCACCTACCACAACATCCGCCTGTTCCACCAAATCCACCACACTACATCCTTTTTCCTTCAAAATATCCTTCATATATACAATCCGACGATCTCCACCAATTATAGCGATCTTATATTTTAACATACTAATAACCACACCTCCCCAACACAATTTGAAGAATGCGCACTCTGCATTCTTCCGTGTGAGACATAGAATGTTCTTAGGTGGCGTTTTTTGACACCTTAGAAATTCTTCTCACACTGTTAAAATATGTAAAATAATGTAGGTCGTGCCTGTCAAGACCGTACTTTATTTCCTATTAAAAGAAAATAGAATAAATAGCAGGAAAATAGACCACACTAACATATAAGAGCCATTTTTTATATATTGAAAGGTAAAATAAAATGAATTCTAATAATCAAAAACTTTCTTCTTCTCTTGCGGAAAATATACAGCAAATTAATAAAATTTTTCCTATTGGTGCTAGCTTTGACTTTGTAACAAGGGATTTGTTCTTGGGTGAAACAAAGGCTTATTGGATTGGAATTAACGGTTTTTACGATGCCGATTTGTTGCAGAAAATTTTCGCTAATTTACAAACACCCTCCTATACGACTGATACCACTGTGGATAATATAAAGAATTACATGGATGCTAAAATTGGATATTCTCAAGCCGTTTTAGCAGATGACTGGGATACAATTATTACAAATATACTTAGTGGTCCTTCTGTTTTATTTATAGATGGGTTTGCTGAAGCCATTATTTTAGATGTGCGGTCATATCCCACCAGAGGAATCGAGGAACCAGACACAGAGAAGGTTACTAGAGGTGCAAGAGATGGATTTGTTGAAACCATGCTTTTTAACACCAATTTAATTCGTAGAAGAATTCGTACCCCAAAGCTTACTTTTGAAATTCATTCCATAGGAGAAGAAAGTAAAACAGACGTATCCGTTGCATATGTAGCCGGAACCGCTAATGAAGATGTATTAAATACCTTACGTCAGACCTTGGAATCTCTAGAAATCACAACGTTAACATTAGGCACAAAGAGTTTGGAAGAATTATTAGTAAAAAAAAGATGGTTCAACCCTCTTCCCAGCATTCAAATCACAGAACGTCCCGACGTGGCATGCAGTTATTTATCAGAAGGACATATTCTCCTGATTGTAGACAATTCACCTACTGTAATGATACTTCCTTCCACTATTTTTCAATTTACACAAAGCCCAGAAGACTACTATAAAAACCCGGTCATTGGCAATTATTTTCGTTTTATACGTTTTGGCTGTATATTAATTAGCTTATTCATGATGCCAGCATTTCTATTAACTGCTGCCTATTTTCCTGAACATATTAGTAGGTGGCATATGACTTATGATGCTGCATTAACACCCGCTAATTTGATTTTTTATGTTTTATTAGTTGAGTTCTTACTTGATTTATTTAAGTACTCAGCCTCGTTAAGCTCTAGTGGTTATGCAGGTTCACTATCAATTGTAGGTGGGCTTATTATTGGTGATGTAGCAGTTAGATTAAATTGGGCTACCATGGAAATCCTTTTTTATGCTGCCATCACTCTCCTTACTTCTCTAGCACTATCTAGTGTTGAATTCAGTGATGCCATCAAAATATATAGAGTTTTTCTCGTAATAACTACAGGAATATTAGGATTATGGGGATTTATTGGAGGCATTATATTAATTATTATTTCTTCTATTACCACACCTACCTTTGCAAAGATGAGTTATTTTTGGCCTCTTTTTCCTTTTAATTGGGATGCTTTAAAAACCCTTCTTTTTAGATATCCAACCACCAAAGCCCAGCCTTGTAAAATATGGAAAAGAGAGAAAAATTAAATTATATTTTGGATTGAACTTTTTTGTTGATTTTCAGACTAATTGTGTACTTTTTCAAGGTCATTCCCCCTTGCGTACTTACCTCAAATAAAGTAAAATAAAGGTAATTGTGTATAATATAATGTACTGTAACTAATTTTGTAGCGAATGAAGATAAGGATAGGTTCTTATATGAATAAAAAAGACAAAATTACACAGCGAGGGGTAATTTCATTTTTTCTTTCCTTTTTAATTTGCTTGCTTTTTATTGTTCCTGCAATTAATAATCGTATTTCTAAAGATCAAATACAATTAGAAAATCTATTATCAGATAGAAGTATACAAGCAAGTGAAGCTATTTCCATTCCTATTAACCAACTTTATACTGTGGCCTCCTATATCGCCAATAACAATGGTTCATTAGATGGCATTGAAAAGCTAGTCGATATTGTTGTTTCCAGTAACTACGTAAAAAGCTTAGTCATTGCACCTAATGGCATTGTTGAGCATATATATCCAATTAACAAAGTTAACGAAGCAACATTAGGTCTTAATTTTTATGATAGTGAAATTGATGGTAACAAAGAAGCCATTATTGCTGCCTTTTCAAAAGAAATTCTTTTGGCAGGTCCCTTCACTACTCTTGGAGGCGATAAGGTAATCAGTGCCCGTTTGCCTCTTTATATTTCTGACGAAAAAGGAAATGAAGTCCTTTGGGGACTCCTATCCTTATCCCTTGATTATCCTGCTGTTATGGAAACAACGGGTTTAGATAATATAGGTAAACAAGGTTATCTCTACGAATTATGGCATACCAATGTTGACACTGGCTTACGTGAAATCATTACATCCAACGGCGTCATAGATGAGAAAGACAATTATTTAGACAAATCACTAAAAGTGCAAAATGCAGAATGGAATCTGAGAATTGCTCCTTTACCTAAGTGGTATGAATATATGGAAACATGGATCTATATTACTCTCTCATTAGCAGTTAGCACCATGGTCTCACTAATGGTAAAGAAAAATCTGCAACTACATAGTGTAACGAACTCTCTTGAGAATTTAGTGAATCACGACTTACTAACAGGATTGCTGAGTAGACAAGGACTTTATAGCGAAATAGAAAAACTCAAAAAAGAAGGCACAGAGCTTTTAGTATATTATTTAGACATCAACGATTTTAAGTCCATTAACGATTCATTTGGTCACGCCATTGGTGACGAGGTGTTAGTGGAATTTGCCAAACGCATTAATAAGCATTTAGTTGATAATCATTTTTTTTGCCGAATGGGTGGCGATGAATTTATATTAGTTAGTTCTTCAGGTTTTAATACCGAACAGAAAATGGCTCCATTTTGGGAAGCAGTAAATAACGAATTGAAAACTCCATTATCAGTTAACGGTCAAGATATTTATATTTCCTTTAGTCATGGCGTTGCCTCTTATTCTTCAGAAACGGATTATATTGGAGATATCATTTCTAAAGCTGACCATGAAATGTATTTGAAAAAGAAGATATATCACGATATATCACAATAAATCACAAAAATTTATTGACCTTTCAAAAAAATTGTTCTACTATACTATGTGTATTCTATATTCTAATTTTAAGGAGATAAACAGATGAGAGAAGTGTACC
>CAZKGP010000267.1:0-3831 GCA_964552225.1 uncultured Acetatifactor sp. | reverse complement strand
CATCTTGATCAAAATGAAAATAAGTCAATTCAATATTATCATCTGTTAAATCAGTTGCTGGATGATAGGTAATCCCTTCAATCTCAACTTCTGTTGCTTTGTTACTAGAACCGTTTGCTTCGTTAGAGCCTTTGTCATTACCACATCCGATAAGTCCAAATACCATTACTGTAGATAACAATAATGCTAACAGTCTACTTCTCCTTTTCATACATAATCCTCCTTGCAAATAAATTCATTTTCTTTAAAATGCTTATATTTAGTTTATACCATAATATTTCATAAAAAGATATATCTTTTATACAAAAACATATAATTATTTAGTCAAAACTAAAACTTTGTGAAATACTTACTAAATAAACAACATTAAATTGTACATTTTTTCAACATATTAGATAATTATTTAACAACTTTTTTGTTATATCAAATATAGTATATTTTTAACTATACCTTAACCCAGGGCCAAAACATGAGAAAGTAGCCCCAACAGGGCGGATTTCGAATGTTTTTAGGATTGCGTGAGCACAAAGTGCGTAGCAATCCGCAGGTATCATCAGAGCCAATCCCTTTTTGCCCTTCTAGTTACCACAACAACGTAGAAGAATGGCTCCCCCGAGCCATTCTTCCGCGTGAAACTTAGTAATTCTTAGTCTTCGTATTTTGAAGGCTTAGAATTACTTTTCACGCTTTATTCACCAGTAATACCCACTCTATCAATACTTTCCACAAAATATCTTTGTAGTACAAAGTAAAGTAGTAAAATTGGAAGGATACTAAGCATAGTACCAGCCATACTAATGGATTCATTCAGGCTGGTGGCACCACTTGCCGCCGTTTGAGCATATTCTGAATAATTGCCAGCAAACTTAGCTAACTTGATTACCAAGGTAGACCAACCTGACTCTGTCATAACACCAGATACATACATTTGTGTTAAATAAGATTCATTCCAATACCATACAAAGGAGAAAAGGAACACAGTCAGGATTGCTGGTGTAGCTGAAGGTAAGGATATTCTAATAAATGATTTAAAATACCCAGCACCGTCTATTTGCGCCGCTTCTATCAATACTTTAGGAACTTGACGGAAGAACTGATAGAAAATCAATATAAAAATAGGAGCATTAATTCCCTGAGCCAATAAAGATGGCAGGATAAAGGACCATAAGGTACCTAGTATTTTAATATTTGAATAAAGTACATAGGTAGGAATCATGGTAACTTGACTTGGTAGTATAAATGTAAATACTACAATACCAATAATTACCTTTTTCATTGGAAAATCAAACCTTGCCAATCCGTATCCTACAATAGAACAAGAGATTACATTTAATATAGTAGGAACACCTGCAATGATAACGCTCATCCCTAAGGATTTCCAAAATTCCATACTGCTAGCGGCTTGTGCATAATTGGAAAATGCAAGCTGACTAGGAATCCAGTTGATAGAGGAGTCCAACAAGTCATCTAAGCTCATCAATGAACTGCTAAGCATATATAAAATAGGATAAAGATAAATAAATCCAATACATATTAGTAACGCATACACTAGAAACTGCTTTAAAAAACCTTGCTTTTCTTTTGAACCTAGGAAAAATCGCTTTATTTTATCTCTGTCTGTTTCTGTAAGCTTTAATGATTTTATGTCCTTTTTAGTAATCGTCTGAACCATCGTAGGTCGTATAGCTGCGCTTTTGTCTTGATTTGTTGATTTTTTTGGCATTGCGGACACTCCTCCTTTCTATCTTTTTCACTACTCTTGCTTCTTTTTTCATTTCTTTTTTGACTTTTTTAACTTGACGTTCATATACATCTCTTCTTGCCATTAGTAATACTGCAAATACCACTACTATAAGTAATACTACTAGGGAATAGAACCATGCCATTGCGGATGCATAGCCATATCCTTTTTCCTTGGTTCCAGAGAACATGGATTGTTGAATCAATGTAATAATAGAGTTCTGTTCATTTCCGGAAATAAATACAATGGTATATACCACATTCAGCAAAATCATTGGTTTTATGGTAGGTAATGTAATCTTCCAAAAACATTCCCATCCAGATCCACCATCTATTTGTGCTGCCTCATACATGGAGCTATCTATCTTCTGCAACGCAGATAGGAAAATAAGAATCTGTACACCTGAGTACCACAGTATAGTAATCATATTTTCAAATAAGTCTGCTATAGCATTGGTAATGCCATATGGTAAAAATCCAGAAACTGCATTTACTATAGCTTGCGTATCTACAGAAGAAATAGTTGCCGCTCCTTGTGACGATAACATTCCCATAACAGGACCACTTACTACTATAACGGGAAGAAAGAATATCAAACGAAAGAAACCTTTCATTTTAATCTTACCATTTAAAAGCATAGCTATAATCAAAGCAAATACGGTTATGACAGGTACCGAGATAACAGTAGATGTCATATATCCCAATAACTGAGTTGGAAAATCAGCATCAGACAGTAGAATCTGAGTAAAGTTACCCATACCTACAAAATTAAAATTTTTCCCCAAGGGGGTAATTCGAATATTATTTAGTGCATACCAGAAGGAGCTTCCCATTGTGTAAACGAGAAAGATGGCTGCACCTAGAATCCAAGGTGATACAAAGATGAGCCCTGTTATTGCTTCTCTTTTTGCCAAACGACCCGGCTTTATTTTATCCTTGTGTTTTCTTGCTTCTCTGCTTTCTTTACTCATTTACTCTCACCTACCTTATAGGACATCGCTTCTATCTGATATCCATCCACCTCTACGGAATCTTGATTATAATTTACATAAATCACAACACCGTTATCATATGTAACCTTATTGACGCCACTTGCCATCTTTTCATGGTTCATAATAAAGGCATCTTTTGTAACCTCTGCAACTTCTCTAAACTCCTTATCATACTCTATTACAGTATCCTTATAGGTTTCATATCTTGTACTATAAAGGTCCGATGAATTGGTATAAATCAAATCGGCCGCATCTTCATGTGTCAGATAAAAAGAAGGATACACTCCAGATTCAATCATTTGCAAACGGAATTCCTTTTTATTTGCTTCAAAATTAACATAGTCGGAATACATAGGAATCACTCCTTTTAAAGCAATAGAGAAGAAAGGTACTTCTTCATCCTCATACATATATTCAGAGGAATCAAGAGGCATATCTAAAAATGCTCCTGTAGTATTCCATAAATAAGCAAAGGGTTTTTCTAAAATTAGATTTGCGTTTTCACTGATTCGCTGAAGAGTACTTTCATAGCTATCAGCACAATCATAACGACTGTAAAATTTACCACCAGAGCTATATGAAAAAAGATCATCACTAATACCTGCAATCGCTAGATTATCTACGCCTTGCTTACTATAATCCTTTACCAAAGAATCTAGATATGAAGAAGTCTTTGAGGGTAGTAGATAATTAAAGTATCGATATACATATCCCCATGTATTGATTTCCAATTTCCTCTTATTGATTCTCTTAACGGTATTAAAGGTAGTATTGTTTTCCTTAGGATTGGCACGTAACGCATCGTTATAGAGATACACTTGATAGTCCAACTCCTTGGAGTCTTTAATTAACTTGGTAAGCGCTCTTGTACCTCCTATTTTCCCGTCTGCCTTGTATTTGGTAATAGGAATATTATACAATCCCCCTTTTTGCCAGCCCTTATAAACGGTAAGCAGACTATCTACCCCATTTTCACGAAGCTCCGCATACATATCACTAATTTGATCTGTTGTTGTCATGGTAACAGCCTTGGTAAATACCAAGAACTCTTCTCTGTCCGTACCAAGAAAGTCCACTCTTGTATTATAACTGGTATCCT
>CAZKGP010000266.1:0-3837 GCA_964552225.1 uncultured Acetatifactor sp. | reverse complement strand
TATTTTCTTAATTCACAGAAAAATCATTTTTTCTTCACAAATTCTTCTAAATTAAGAGTTAAAGTGTAATAAGAATTTTCAAGGTTCTGAAATTCATTACCTAAGAAAGTTCTAAATCTCACACAGTATTGAGAATAAGGAGGAAAAGAAATGAAAAAAACAAATCTAGTGAAAAGAAACATGAAAACTGTTGGTGCCCTTATGATGGTGGCAACTCTGGCTGTTGGCATGACGGCTTGTGGCAGTAAAGATGACGACAATACGGCCTTGGCTACATTTACGCCAACAGAATCAAACCAAGAAACAGTAGAGGGAACACAGGAAACAGTACCAGAAACAGTACCAGAAACAACAGCGGAAACAACCCCAGAAACAGTGCCTGTAGGGGATGAAGCACCATTTATTGGTCAAATTACTGCAATTGAAGAGAATTCCGTTGTTTTGGTAAAAGGAGAGCAGCCTCCAATTCCAGAAGGTGGGGAAAGACCAACCAAACCAGAAGATGGAGAACAGCCAATCAAACCAGATGATGGACAAATGTTAATAAATCCAGAAATCGGTGGTGAAGCACCTGAAATGCCAGCAGAATTTACTGGAGAAACAGTAACAATCGCCATTACAGAAAATACATCTATTATAGTAAATGGAGAGAATGTAACGGTAGCAGAGCTTGCAGTAGATGATATTGTATCTGTAGTGATGGATAGCGATAGTGTGAGAAGTATATCTAAGGTGTCATAGGACGCCAATTAAGAAAACATAAAAAAAGAGAAGTACAATTGCCATAGCGTTGTACTTCTCTTTTTATAACGGAATATATTTTTTATTGTTGAAGTAAGATTTCTTCAACTAGCTCAACCGCATCTTCAATACAGCCAGAGCAACTTCTTAAAACAGTACCGGTTTCAATTCCTTTTAAATCCTTGCATTTTGTTGCTTTGTTTTTAGTTTGAAAACGTTCTACAATTTTTCTAGAGAGTGCATATGTTGAGGCTTTTGTTTTGGGATTATCTATGCTTCCATCGCTGTTTTTAAATCCTGCCAACATAACAGCACCAGTAATCGCACCACAAGTTCCTTCCATACCACCCATTCCAAGACCAAAACTTTCACAAGCTTTAAAAAGAGTTTGTTTATCCACGCCCACCTCGTCGGCAAAAGCACAAGCAACAGATTGGGCACAATTATATCTGCTATCATGTAATTGTATGGCTAATTCTTTTTTATTCATAAGTATCCTCATTTCTTTTTATAGTATTATTATAGGCATCTGATGATAGAAATGCAATTGTATTTTTGGGTTGTTACATCTCTATATCTCCTCTATAATGGAATTATAGTTATTTAATTGGATAAATAAATGAGCTGATTTATAAAGGTGACTAATGAAAATAGGAAAAGAAATAAAAACAATTATTTTTGATATGGATGGAACATTAATTGATACAGAAAAATACTATCGGATTTGTTGGCCCAAGGCATTAGCAGAATTTGGTTACAAAATGACGGATGAACAAGCTTTGTCAATGAGAAGCTTGGGAAGACCTTTTGCGCCAAGGAAGTTACAGGAAATGTTTGGGGAAACGTTAGATTATACAATGGTACGAACTCGCAGAAAAGAGCTTATGGAGACTTGTATAAAGGAAGAAGGAATCCAACTTAAAAAGGGTGCAATTGAACTGCTATCTTACTTAAAAGAGAAAAGAATTACTGCAGCCATTGCAACTGCAACAGATATAGAGCGTGCTACAGATTATTTAAAACAATTAGATTTATTACCTTTTTTTGAACATATTATTAGTGCAACAATGGTAGAAGAAGGAAAGCCCTCACCAGATATTTATTTATATGCGTGTGAGCAGCTTGGGCAGTTACCAGAACATTGTATTGCCGTAGAGGACTCGCCAAATGGAGTTTTATCAGCTTATAGAGCGGGATGTAATGTGATAATGGTACCAGACCAAACTCAGCCGGATGAGGAATTAAGCAGGTTTTTATATGCTAAAGCTGACAGCCTGCTTGATATCATAGAATTGATATTTTAATCCTCCATGTAACTGTATCTTGCTTTTTCTATCACACTATGTTATTATTTTAACGATGCGGATTTATGTTAAAAATAAGTGAAAAGTGTGAAATAAACCATTTCACAATCCTGATTTGAATGTCCGCTGAAGCGGGCAGATGGGAGTTAGATAAAAGTAGAATTGCTGTAAAGCAGAAAGGAATAGGTAAAATGAATAATTGTTTTGATGAGATTATTAGTAAGGTAAAAGAATGTGGCATGAAAAAAGTAGCTGTCTCTGTGGCACAAGACGAGGCCGTTCTAGAAGCTGTAAAAGAAGCGAAAAAAAGAGGTATTGCAGATGCAATTTTAGTAGGAGATGAGCAAAAAATTAGAGCAATTGCTCAGTCAATACATATGGATTTGGAAGGCTTTCAAATCATCAATGAGCCTGATGATATTCAGGCATCCTTAACAGCAGTTAAGCTTGCGCATGATGGTAAAGCTGATATGTATATGAAGGGATTAATTGATACCAAAAATTTCTTAAGAAGCGTATTAGATAAAGAAGTTGGTCTTAGAACTGGCAGCACTTTATCCCACGTAAGTGTATTTGAAATAGAAGGCATAAATCGTCTGCTATTTTTAACAGATGTTGCATTTATGACATATCCCACCTTGGAAGATAAGGTTAATATAATTAAAAATACTATTCCTGTGTGTAATGCATGTGGAGTTAACATGCCAAAGGTTGCGCCATTAGCAGCCGTAGAAGTGGTTAACCCTAAAATGCCAGTTACAGTTGATGCACAGCAGCTTACGAAGATGTGTGAAGAAGGTAAAATTACAGATTGTATTATTGATGGACCTCTCTCCTTAGATCTTGCAATTGATCCTGAAGCAGCCATATCAAAAGGCGCTACAGACAGAAAGATTCAAGGCGATGCAGATATTTTGCTATTCCCAGACATTCATGCAGGCAATTTAGTTTATAAAGCAATTGTACATATGGCAAATATGAAAAATGGATGTATTTTAACTGGCACAAAGGTTCCTGTAATCTTAACCAGCCGTTCTGATACATTTGAAACTAAAGTGAATTCTATTGCATTGGCAGCAGTAGTTGCATCAGAGATTCAAAAAAATATTAAATAATTTAAAACATTTAGACACACTAATGGAGGATATCATGTCAATTAAAAGTTTAGTTATTAATCCAGGCTCTACATCAACCAAAATAGCTGTATTTGAAGATGAAACAATGTTATTTGATGAAACATTAAGACATTCATCAGAGGAAATTCTTAAATTTGATTTGGTAGCGGAACAAAAGGATTTTAGAAAGAAAATTATTACAGACATATTAGAAGAAAAAAAATTTGATTTAAAAACATTAGACGTAGTTATTGGACGTGGTGGTATGTTAAAACCAATCCCTGGTGGAGCATATAAAGTAACAGATAATCTGTTACATGATTTGGAAATTGGTAGACAAGGACAACATGCATCTAATTTAGGTGGAATGCTTGCAAGAGAAATTGCAGATTCAATTGGTGTAGATGCTTATATTGTAGATCCTGTTGTGGTTGATGAATTAATGCCCATCGCAAGATATTCTGGTGTACCAGAACTTCCCCGTACCAGTGTATTCCATGCATTGAACCACAAGGCTGTTACCAAAAGATATGCTAAAGAAGTTGGGAAACCATACGAATCTTTACGTCTTATTGTAGTGCATCTTGGTGGAGGCGTTTCTGTAGGTGCACATGTAGGTGGTAAAATAGTAGATGTATACAATGCATTAGATGGTGATGGAGCTTTTTCACCAGAGC
>CAZKGP010000265.1:0-3840 GCA_964552225.1 uncultured Acetatifactor sp. | reverse complement strand
CCAAACAACAGAAGAAAGTAGTGCTGAGGAACGTCCCATCATTCCAGCAGTTGACTTTTCACTTACAGACCAATATGGTAATACCCACAATTTATCAGACTATAAGGGAAAAACTATATTTTTAAATTTCTGGGGAACGTGGTGTCCTCCTTGTAGGGCAGAAATGCCAGACATACAGAAGATTTATGAGAGCTATAGCCAAGAAGGCGATGAAGCATTAATTGTATTGGGAGTTGTTGCACCAGAATTAGGTCAGGAGACAACTATTGAAGGAATAACCGAATTTTTAGAGGAAAATAAATTTACTTATCCTGTTTTAATGGATATAGAATATGAATTATTTCAGGCATATGGTATTACATCATATCCAACTACATTTATGATTGATGTAAATGGTAATGTATATGGGTATATTTCAGGCCAATTAGATGAAGATATTATGAAGAGTATTATTGAACAGACAATGTTCGGAGGATGATTATTATGAAAGATGAAATTACAAGGATTGGTGAAACAGCTTATGAAGCCACAATGGAACTTATTAAAGAAGCTGGGCTGGAAGAAGGGGATTTGTTTGTGGTAGGTTGTTCTACAAGTGAAGTTGGAGGAACAACAATTGGTACCAACTCTAACCCAGAATTGGCAGAGGCTGTGTTTGGTGGTATTTATCAAGCAACTCAGGAAACTAAAGTTTATCTTGCAGCACAATGTTGTGAGCATTTAAACCGTGCCTTAATATTGGAAAAAGCTTGTGCTCATGCTTATGGATATGAAATTGTGAATGTTGTACCTCAGCCAAAAGCAGGTGGTTCCTTTGCAACGGCAGCATATGAAGTATTTGAGCATCCTGTTGCAGTAGAACACATAAAAGCTCATGCTGGAATGGATATAGGTGATACGTTAATTGGCATGCATTTAAGAGATGTAGCTGTTCCTATTAGACTTAGTGTATCAAAAATTGGAGAAGCCCATTTAGTATGTGCTAGAACAAGAGGAAAGTTTATTGGTGGGCCTCGTGCTTATTATGACGAGGGTGTCATGTGAAAAATGCAAGATTTAATTCAAAATCAAGGTGTTAGAACTTGATAAATGATACAAATATGCAAGTTTTATATTCTTTTTAAAGAATTAATGAAAGAAATTAAAAAAATATAATAACCTATGATATATATATCCAATATACTGATTTTTCTAGAAAATAAAAAGGCAAGAAATGACATTTGCGTCAATCTTGCCTTTTTGTACGTTATCACCCTAATTTTCTAAGGCGACTTCATTAATTACATTCATAATTGTTTGAATGGAGTCTAACTGCCCACTTTTATTCATTGCATCTATATAGGTTTGCCTAGTAAAATACAATTCGTGTACTTTGTCTACTAATAAATCTGTTACTAAATCATCTTCATGAATAACAATAGAAAAACCTTGTGATTCAAATGAATTGGCATTTAACAACTGATCACCTCGACTACTTGAGGACGGAAGTGGTATTAAAATATTAGGTTTTTTTAAAGCAAGAAGTTCACAAATAGCATTTGCCCCAGCCCGCGATATTACAATATCAGCCATAGCAAATAAGTTCTTTAACTCTGATTTAATGTATTCAAATTGTTTATATCCAGAAGTATTTAGTAATAAATTATCTACCTTATCTTTTCCGCAGAGATGAACAACTTGAAAATCAATTAATAATTTTGGAAGTGCATCACGCACTGCTCTGTTAACATTGGCAGCTCCCAAACTACCCCCCATTACCATAATAATAGGTTTGTTGGCAGTAAAACCACACATATCAAGGCTGGCAAGTTTATTGCCTTGTGATAATTCTTGGCGAATAGGGGAGCCAGTCAGTAATGCTTTGTTATTAGGGACTAGATTAAGTGTTTCCGGGAAATTACAACATACTTTAGTAGCAACTGGTATACAAAGCTTATTGGCCAATCCAGGAGTCATATCAGATTCATGAATAACACATGGAATCTTTAAAGAAGCAGCCGCACGTACTACAGGTACGCTAACAAATCCTCCTTTTGAAAAAACAACGTCAGGTCTAATCTCTTTTAAGTGTTTTTTGGCTTCCGTATATCCTTTTAAAACTCGAAATGGATCAGTAAGATTTTTAACATCTAAATATCTGCGGAATTTGCCAGTAGAAATTCCATAATAAGGAATATCAAAATCACTAATAAGTCTTTTCTCAATGCCATCATAGGAACCTATATAAGTTATATCGTAGCCTTCTTCCCGTAGTTTGGGTAAAAGTGCAATATTGGGAGTCACATGACCTGCAGTACCGCCACCGGTTAAAACGATTTTTTTCATTTGACATGCACCCTTTCTATTTTTGTATCTTAAATCATGCTCTCGAGAGCTAGTGCAAGCTGATCTGGGCATGAAGTTGTTTTATATCCACAAGTAATTCCTTTTAATTTACCAATTGCTTCTTCTGGAGTCATTCCTACAACTAGACGGCTAATACCTTGCAAGTTACCATTACATCCACCAACAAATGCGACAGAATCAATGACACCATCTTTTATATCAATATCAATTGTGCTAGAACATACACCTTTTGTCTTATAAGTCATAACTTATCTCCTCACTATATTTTACTATATTCTTACTATTATATTTATTATAATAGGTAATTTTGAATACCACATATTTACAACTATGTATTATATCAGATTCCAGATTGGCATGCAATTATAGTAAAAAAATTTGAGTATAATAATTCTCCTGTCGAATGAGATAGAAAAATAATATTTAGCGATGTATTTTTATATATAATGTCGACGAAATTGCGATTATATATATTGTGGATACAGTATATTCGGACTATAATCTAGTTAGAACTTTTCAAATAAGAAAGAAAGAATTTAAGTTTTTGAAGAGAATTTAGGAGGAGTTGTTATTATGTTTGATATTTTTGAAACAGAAAAAGTCATTGTAATTTGCATGCTGTCATTTTTACTTATAAGTATTACCACACGATTATTATTAGGTTTTTTATATCAAAATATGATTAAAGAAACAGATAATATGGCAGCTACAAAAAATAAATTATTAAAGCAGTGCAAGCTTAAGTTTGCTCACTGTTATCAATTAAATAATGGGGTATCTAATATTCCCATTTTTGTTGAAAAATTTATTAATAGGTTATCTTTAGGGCATATATCTTTTGAAACAATGTATCATCTATCTGGTCAAATTATGCTTTTATCAGTAGTTGCATCTGGTGTTGGAATCTGTAAAAGTATTGTGAAGGGGAGAATGTTGGGACAAATCCTTCCATTTTATATTATCAGTTTTTTTGGATTATATCTTTATTTCTCCATTGCATCTGTAATTGATATTAAAGGTAAAAAAAGAATCTTAAAAGTCAATCTTATTGATTATCTTGAAAATCACCTATCTTCTAAGATAGAAATAACTGAAAACGATATGGAACTTCTTTATGGAAAGAGCCTATATCTAAATGAAGATTCTCCTAAAAAGACTAAGAGAAAGAAAACAGTAGAGCTTATGCCTATTGGCAGTCGCTTAACTATAGCAGATAATATAAGGAATGTGGAAGAAAGTAAAAAGCCTGAGTTTGACCAAAAAGAAACGGAAACGAATCCACGGATTTCTATTGATGACTTAAGATTTACAAAAGAACAGGAGATTGAATTAGAAGCTTTATTAGCAGAGTTTTTAACCTCGTAATGACTAATAGTAAAACGTTTTCCATAATCTGTTATTTTTTAATCAATCATCTTGAATTTGCCATGTAACTTTGCTAAACTATAGAAGTATATAAACCTAGTTTTAGGAAAGGGAGCAAATTATGAGCAA
>CAZKGP010000264.1:0-3851 GCA_964552225.1 uncultured Acetatifactor sp. | reverse complement strand
AAGGCTTGGAAATTCTTGATTTTCCTTGTAATCAATTTGGCAATCAGGCACCTGGCACAGATGGTGAAATTGTTAGCTTTTGCCAACTTAATTATGGTGTATCTTTTAAGCAGTTTGCTAAAGTTGAGGTTAATGGAGAAAACGAAAGTCCACTTTATACCTATCTTAAATCTCAAAAAGGTGGTTTAATGGGTAGTAAGATTAAATGGAACTTTACCAAATTCCTTGTTGATCGTAATGGCAAAGTGGTTGAGCGATTTGCGCCTACCGTAACACCTGATAAAATGGAAGAAAAAATAGAAAGGCTAGTGTGATTAATGAGTGATTCTAAATATGATGCATTAAGGCTGGAGAACCAATTGTGTTTTCCTCTTTATGCGGCATCTCGCGAGGTGATTAAGCAATACAGACCGTATTTGGAAGAGCTGGGGCTTACTTATACCCAGTATATTACAATGATGGTGTTTTGGGCAGAGAAGAAAATAAATGTCAAGGAACTTGGCAAGAAATTATTCTTAGATTCTGGGACACTTACCCCTGTATTGAAAAGCCTTGAAGCAAAAGGTTATGTCCACCGTTATCGTTCATCAGAGGATGAACGTGTTCTTCTTGTAGAGATTACGGAGAACGGAGAGAAATTAAAGGAAAAAGTGATTTCTATTCCCACAAAGATTGCTGGATGTGTAGACCTTAACCCAGAAGAATCTGCCCAACTCTACCAACTCCTTTACAAATTGCTTGGAGCACAAGGTGCGTAGCAATCCCCCCAATCAATAATTTATGTTAAATATTTGGACTAAAAAAGGAAAAAGATAACATATGAACACTAAAATTATTTATGAAGATGCTCATGTCCTTATATGTAAAAAGCCTGCTGGATTAGCGACGCAAACAGCTAAGGTGGGGCAAGTGGATATGGTTAGTGAGTTGAAAAATTATTTAAAGAACCCTTATATTGGAGTGGTTCATAGACTAGATCAACCTGTAGAAGGGTTATTGGTCTTTGGAAAAACGAAGAGCGCTACTGCCAGTTTAACGAAGCAGCTGTCTGGAAGTAATTTTGATAAACAGTACTATGCAGTTGTATGTGGAGAACAGTTTGCTAGTAATGGAGAACTAGTGGATTATCTTACCAAAGATTCTATTACAAAGAAAGCAATTGTAACAGCTTCAGAAGGAACCCAAAAAGAGGAAGGGAAAAAAGCCATTTTACAGTATCAATTGCTGGATTCGATAACCACATCTCAGCCCCTTGGTCTTATGGACATCCACATTGAGACAGGTCGTTTTCATCAGATACGTGCACAAATGGCCAATGCTGGAATGCCTCTTTTGGGGGACAATAAGTACGGTAATGCTGCTAGTTTAGCAATGAGTAGTGAATTGGGGGTTCGTAACGTTGCCTTATGTGCATATAAAATAGGATTTAACCATCCTTCTAATGGCGAGTATTTGGAATATACCATGAAGCCTGAAGGAAAAGCATTTTCTCTTTTTACAATTGTAAGTTAATACTGTATCAGCTAGCCGTCCAGAAATGGACGGTTATTTTATTGTATAAAATATATAAATCATTGACGGACACCTAAAAGATATGTTGCTATTAGTAATATCGGAGGTGAAGATATGGATATCATAATTTTAGGATTACTTATGATGGGCAATTGGACCATTTATGAAATGAGAAAATCTATTGAAACGAATTTTAATTCTATAAGTAGTAATAGTATGGGAAGCATACAAGCTACCATTAAAAAGCTCTTAAAAAATGATTTTATTAAGTATACAGAGTACGTAGAAAATAGTGTCAACAAGAAAAAATATGCCATTACCAAAGCTGGAAAAGAAACATTTAAAATGCGGATAAGTGAACCGATCCATTATAAAGAGAAAAATATGGAATTGGTAAAATTCTTCTTTTTAGGTTTTGCTGACAAAACTCAGCAATTGGAGCAAATAGAGGGTTATATTACTGAACTGCAAGAACAACTAGATATTTTAAAATATTTAAATGATATAAAAGCAAAAACTAACTTTGATGAAAACTATTTGAATGAGTTAATTCAATATGGAGCGGAAACAGAAGTTATTTCGCCACAACATGGTAAATCAGAGTTAGATAATTTATACCAAATTGCTAGTTTTCAATATGCAACGCTTGAATTTTCTATTGCTAAAATAGAATTTGAAATCAACTGGTTTATTGATTTTAGAAGCAAAATTCAGAAAAGTTAAAATGAAAGGAAGATAATTGTATGTATTCATTGATAGGTGCAACAATTTTTATTGTTATAGCAATTATAGCTGTTCTTGTGGCTTGCGGTTTGCCATTAGGAGAATTTACAATGGGCGGGCAATATAGAGTTTTGCCTAAAAAATTAAGAGTTTTGTCATTATTCTGTGTTATCATCCAAATTTTTGCAGTCATAATTATATTACAAACTGGTGGCTTTATTAAGTTATGGTTTCCATCTAATGTAACCAGATATATATGCTTCTTTTTTGCAATTTATTTATCATTAAATACTTTTATGAATTTTTTTTCTAAAAGTAAAAAAGAAAAGTATGTTATGACTCCAATTTCACTTATAGCAGCAATATGTTATTGGATAACTGCAATTAAATTTATCGTATAGTTTTTTGTTAATAATTACATAATTTTATTTTGCCATATATTAAATAAAGAAGTAAAAATTTTACATACTATTCATATCCTTATGTGTATTGGTTACAATACAAATCAATGCATGGGAAAGAAGGCAGGAATAAGTATGTGGGAAAAAATAAAAGATAATAAAATAATAACATTAATAATAATAACTGGAGTAGTTTATTTGTTTTTAGAATATCTAACACCTTTAATTGCTCCCATATTGGTTGCGATGTTATTTGTTACCATATTTGGACCTACATTAAAGCGGATGCAGGAAAAGCTGCACATTAACCGTCAAATTGGGGCAATCATGCTTCTGATTTTGGCGTGCGCAATTATTGCGTTAATAGTGTGGCTTTTATTTTCATGGATTGTTGGAAGCTTGCCAGTGTGGTTAAGCCAACTTGATGTGGTAGAGGAAGAGATTAGCGTATTAGTTCACACAGGATGTGAAACCGTTGGAAAAGCCATTGGAATTGATAGTCAATATTTAGAGACTACTATTTTAACAAGAATTGAAGAGGGAATTGACTATTTTCAGTCGGGAGCAGTACCTAATATGCTTTATCAAACGCTTGAATATGCCAAGGCTATTGTTACATTTGGAGCTTTTTTGATTACATTTATTATTGCATCGGTATTGCTTGCTAAGGATTATGATAAGATTATGAATAATCTATTGGATCGAGAAGAATGTCATGTTCTATTAGAAGTGATTTGCGGGATAATTAGATATATTGCAACCTTTGTAAAAGCACAGTTAGTAATTATGATTTCCATTGCTACATTAGCAGCTATTGTTTTATCCATTGCTCAGATTAAGCATGGTGCTATGTGGGGAATATTAGCCGGACTTTTTGACGTACTTCCTTTTATTGGAACAGGCATAGTATTGGTACCTTTATCTTTGGTACAATTGTTTCAAGGATATTATGGAAAAGCAATAACTGGTATTGCTTTATATTGCGTTTGTGCCTTCTTGAGAGAAATCTTGGAACCAAGGCTAATAGGTAGAAAAATAGGTGTACCAGCCATAGCAGTATTATTGTCCGTCTATGCAGGAATCCAGCTTTTTGGCATATGGGGTATTATAAAAGGACCACTTGGATTTATGGTAATCTATCAAAGCTATTCTAGTATTCAGCGGAAAGTTAGTTGACGTAAAAGCCCATTTATACTATGATAAAAACGATTGAAT
>CAZKGP010000263.1:0-3900 GCA_964552225.1 uncultured Acetatifactor sp. | reverse complement strand
GCCACACCCCGATAGAATCACTTGCACCGCTCTTTCGCGACGCAAGTGTTATTATATACTATCCATTTAGTTTCTGTCAATACCTTTTTTTTATAAATTACAATTTTGTCGTTTTAGGCCTCTACTCTATGAAAATAGTAGTAAAATGTGCTTCACCAAAACGATCCACTTCCATAATAATATAAGATGGTTTATGTCCGTCTTGTCTTGGATAAGAAAGACTCCCAGGGTTAACAGCTATCACTTCACGATCCGAATAGTCTACAACGGGACGATGGGTATGTCCATAAATTACAATATCAACACCTTTTATTTTTGCTTCTTGCTTTATTCTTTCATTCCCCATAGAAACATAGTAAGAATGTCCATGAGTTACCCACACCTTATACTTCTCAATGTTAAACTCTAACTCTCTTGGTAATTCAGAGAAAAAGTCGTTATTCCCCAATACAATATGCATAGGACAATCTACTGCTTCCGATAGCAAATACTCGCTTCCTTCAGCGTCTCCACAGTGAATAACCATATCCAAGGGTTCTTGTAATTTAACTACTTTTAAATAATTGTCATTTTTCCTGTGGGTATCACTGACAATTAGTATCCTCATATTTTTTAATTTCCTCTCTCATAAGAAGCAATGCCTTACCACGATGGCTTACTCTATTTTTTTCATCATCTGTTAATTCTGCTGTTGTTCTCCCGAATTCTGGAACGAAAAAGATGGGATCATATCCAAATCCATTTTGCCCTTTTTCTTCATATCCTATTCTGCCTTCAATTTCACCTCGTACCGTTATCTCTGTACCATCAGGCATTACAGTAGCAACTGCACATACAAAACGGGCTGTACGTTGCTCATCAGGCACTCCCGCAAGCCGTTCCATTAAGTTATTGTTTTTAACCGAATATGAAGTGTCTTCCCCCATGTATCTAGCAGAGTATATTCCAGGCTCTTTATTCAAATAGTCAATTTCCAACCCAGAGTCATCTGCCATCACAATAGCATCTGTATATGCTGCTACCGCCCTAGCTTTCAAAAGAGCATTTTCTTCGTAGGTAACACCGTTTTCTTCTATATTAATGTAAACACCTGCTTCTTTCATAGATATAACTGTTTTTCCACAATCAGCCATAATCTTATTAATCTCTTTTATTTTCCCTTGATTCCCTGTAGCGAAAATAATTTTATCCCTCATATATCTTATTATCTCCCTAATTTTGAATTAGCCAATACGTTTTTTAATGGCTGCTATAATTCCATCTGCAATTTTTTCCTGATAAAACGTTTGTTTTAGCAAACTACTCTCTACCTCATTTGTCAGATATCCCACTTGAATTGCTACAGCTGGAATTTCTAAAGAATTCAGCATATCATCTTGGCTTGCTTCTACCAAACCAACTGCTCTTCCGCTAACAGAAGTAACTACTTCTTTTAATAGAGAATCCGCCAATTCTACATTCCCAAATTCAGGGATAAAATAATTTGCATTGTAGATGCATGTAGTGCCATACATTTCTGCATTACCCTTATCCTCTGAAGCATGAATTCCAATATACATATCAGCCGAAAGGGCATTTGTTAATTCTACCCTTTTTTCATCAGGAACCTCAACATCATCTTTGCGAGTGTAATAAACTTTTATACTCTCTTTGTCTAATTTTTGTTTGACAAGTTGTGCAATTTGAAGATTAAGTTCCTTTTCTGTTAACCCACTTGTTTTAATACCAACATCTGCACCACCACATCCTGGATCAATTACAACAATATGCTCATATACTTCTTTAGGCGGCAAATACTCTATATATAAGCAATTCTCTTCCACAATGCTTTGATATTCCCAAATATTATCCCAACTTAATCTTAGTACAATACCTTCATCTTGCACTTGATACGTTCCATCCAATAAAGAGGAGACATCTCCTGTAATGGGATTATCTGCATAAAAAGTAAGGTCATTCTCTCCAATATAAATCCACAATTCCTTATCTATGTAACGATTTTCCACAGATATTTTTTCTACCTTCCAACCGTTTTTTAAAGGAATGCACAACCGCTGTTTTATGGTGTTATCAGTTGTAATTGTCAAAGGTCTTTCTTCTTCATATGCAAGAAATGAATTAGAATTCTCTCCTGCATTATCTACAATTTTAATTGTCTTATTATGTGCAAACAAAAGCATTACTACCATACACAAGATACAAAGGAAAGTCCACGCAATCAAGGTAAACCAATCGTTTATTTTTCTTTGCTGCATCATACCCATATCTAGTTCCTTTTTGGGGGCTTAGGTCCCATAAATTGATAATAGTAAGTTTTCATCATACCATTATATATTTTACGATTTTTATCTGCTTTGCGTCCAATATCTTGTTCCGCTTGCTCGTATGCAGATATCAAATACATGCTCCATGAATCCAACATTTTGTATCGTTCTCCAATCATACGATATAAAGCAGGAAGAGCTTCCTTCTCTTCTAAACGCTCTCCATAAGGGGGATTTGTAATAATAAATCCATACTTTTTAGGATGGCTCAACTGATCTACACCGCGACGTTGAAAATGAATCAAGTTATCCACTCCAGCTAATTTGGCATTTGCCCTTGATATGGATACCATTTGTTCATCTAAGTCATATCCTTGAATATCTGTTTCTACTGATAAATCTACCATTTCCTGAGCTTCTTCAAACGTATCACTCCATAACTGCTTCCCTATTATATGCTCCCAATTTTGCGCTGTAAAAGAACGATTCATACCTGGCGCCATATTGGCTGCAATCATTGCTGCTTCAATGGGAATTGTACCACTTCCACAAAATGGATCCACCAATATACGCTCTTTATTCCAAGGAGTAAGCATAATTAATGAAGCTGCTAGATTTTCTGCTATAGGTGCTTTTGCTGTTAACTTACGATACCCTCTTTTGTGAAGAGACTCACCTGTACTATCTAGACCAATGGTCACTTCATCCTTTAAAATGAAAACACGAAGGGGGAAGCTTTGCCCCTCTTCACTAAACCAACTTACTTTATATATTTTTTTCAAACGCTCAACCATTGCTTTTTTCATAATTGATTGAATATCTGATGAACTAAATAATTTACTTTTTACGCTGCCAGCCTTAGCAACCCAAAACTTACCGTCTACAGGTATGTATTCTTCCCAAGATATATTTTGAGTTCCCTGAAAAAGCTCTTCAAATGTTTCTGCATGAAAGCTACCGATTTTAATAAGAATACGTTCTGCAGAACGCAAAAATATATTGGCACGGCAAAGGGCTTCTTCATCACCAAAAAAAGTAACCCTCCCATCACTTACCTCCGTAATATCATAACCGAGATCTATTATTTCTCTTTTCAAAATAGCTTCCATGCCAAAGTGACAAGGGGCAATTAATTCAAATTTACGCATTATACTCCAATCTTTTTGTAACTGTATTTTATACTAACTACTTATCACAATATTATACTATTACTCTCTCCTCATGTAAATAGGGATGCCTGTGGCATCCCTATTTAATAAAAGCTGGTGTTACGTTAAAATTAGTAGCTTTTATTGTTAAATTGATTGTTGCTATTTTTTGAATCAGTTTTGTTGTCTTGTTTGTTTGAGTTATTCTGGCTGTTTGAGTTATTCTGGCTATTTGAGCTATTGTTGCTATTATTGCTATTTGTGTTGTTGTTGCTGTTTGAGTTGTTATTTTTGTTTGAATTGTTGCTATTATTTGAGTTATTAGAACAATTCTGATTTTTTTTTGCCATTTCTAGTTCCTCCTACTATTTTTATTAGTTACAGAAATAGTATGTTGAAGTTGTACAAAAACTATACATAAAAATCAATAGGACTTTGGAACTATTTTTTATTGCATTTTAAGTTTTCCTGTACTATAATCAATAGTA